>JBQCEX010000523.1:0-5734 GCA_051959855.1 Flavipsychrobacter sp.
AGTTATGAGCATCTGAAAGTAATTACTATATCCCGCCACGATACGCAGGACGTCACTGGGAAGAAATATGCGCTGAAGCGTGGGGTAGAGGCTGCGCAATATGATTCGCTCCTGTTTACTGATGCTGACTGTTCACCTGCATCGGCTTTCTGGATAGCCGATATGGCGAGGCCGCTTAAAATTAGTAAGCAGATAGTGACTGGTTATGGCAAATATCAAACACATCCCGGCCTCTTAAATGCATTTATCCGTTGGGAAACCATGCATACTTTCTTGCAGTATGGCACTTATGCCCGCACAGCTAAGCCATATATGGCGGTAGGAAGAAATCTTTTATGCGACAAGGGCCTCTGGCACAGCGCCGCGCAATCGCCAATATGGGGTGTCCTTCCTTCAGGCGACGATGATCTACTTATGCAAACACAGGCTACGGCACAAAACACCGCCGTAGTAGCTCAGCCATCAGCTTTTACCATTTCAGAGCCTAAACGCAACTGGCATGAATGGGTAAAGCAAAAGCAGAGACATATGTCCACAGGTAAATATTACAGGGCTGATATTAAGGCACTGTTGGGTACCTATGCTTGCTCTCATGCGGCCATGTGGCTGTTGTTTTTCATATTAGTACCCTTTATCGATCTGCAAGTGCTGGCTTATGTATTGCTGGTTCGTTGTCTGTTATATTGGCTTATCTGGGCTTATACTGCAATCATGCTGAAAGAGAAAAAATTAATTATACTGCTTCCTTTGCTGGATATAGGCTGGATGATGTATAATTTTGCCTTTTCTCCATACATCATCTGGAAAAATAAACGACAGTGGAAATAATATTAAAATACTTTTCAGATTTTACTGATGCGCAACTGGACCAATTCCGTCAGTTAGAAGACTTATATAAAGAATGGAACGAAAAGATTAATGTTATTTCCAGGAAAGACATTGACGCGCTATATGAAAAGCATGTGCTTCATTCGTTGGCTATAGCAGTACTCTGCAATTTCCATAATGGGGCGAAGGTGGTGGATATTGGTACTGGCGGTGGCTTCCCAGGCATTCCGCTCGCTATATTTTTCCCTGAGGTCGAATTTTTATTGTCAGATAGCATTGGCAAGAAAATAAAAATAGTGCAGGAGGTTTCTGCGGCAATAGGTCTGAAAAATGTAACTGCAGTACACAGCAGGGTAGAGGAGATAAAAGGCAAAACTTTTGATTTTGCTGTTTCCCGCGCCGTTGCTCCCCTGGCAGATTTATGGAGATGGATTAACCCCGTTATTAAGAAGGGTCATAAAAGCGATGAGTTGGATAACGGCCTCATTTGCCTGAAAGGTGGCGACCTCACCAAAGAAATAAACAGTTCTGGCCTCAAAGAAAAAGTTCAGGCCTGGAGCGTTCACGACATCTTCCAGGAGCCCGCCTTCGAAGAGAAATATGTGATATATGTGCCTAAGTAACTATGGTTATAGAATTTAAAGAAAAATATGGAGAGCTTTCAGATGCGGTGATAAAAAGTATCAATGTCAATTACGCCGGCTTTGGCGATTTAAGCAAAAGAAATGTTCAAATTATTGTAGAATGTAAAAATATTCTAGCTAATTACAGATGGGAGCGAATATTGATGTCTTTTGATGATGTTACAAAGTTTAAGCTTATTGAAGAGAAATTCACTAATCAAATTATTATGGAATGAGTATCGCTGTTATTGATAATTTAGTGATAGCAAATTTCTCTGAATACGATACACCTGTAAATGAAATAGAAAAATCAACTTTATTTGTAATTTCTCATAAGTTTACATACGTTATCGAAGAGCTATTAAAATAAAGTGACATTGTACAAATGTTAATCCACTAAGTAATTTACAGGATTAGCAATTTATAAACAATCAGTTACGATAAATGCATTTGATTAATCCTTTCCAATATTATATCGTGCATATCTTCCAAATATGCGTACACTTTTATGCGAACGAACCTCACTGTGATATTTTTTAGCGGCATCCTCATTTTTGGATCATGTACATCTGATAGAACGAGAATTGAATATCATGCACTCAAAATAATAAACGCAATTCGCGACAGTGATTTAACCGCGTTTGAGGATTATATGGGAGTAGCAAATTATAAAAAAAATGAAGAAAATCATATTTTCTATTTCAATGAAGCTCATACCTACATAAAAAAATATACTTCGGGTGATGGCTTCAATTCATTAGAAATTAGTCCGGAAGATGCTTTTCATATAACTAAGATTTTAATGCCATTATTCGAAGGTTTCGATAGTTCGAATGGTTTAAAACGTGCTGTATTGATATTAAGTTTCGGACCCGCTACTCCATATAGTCGATATAGTAAGTTTTTTGATATAAATATTGATGAGGATTTGGATGTTGAATATAGACATGAGCATCCTGTAGCTGATACAACAATACCTAAGCTCGAACTAGATAGTGCAGCCATTAAGAAAATGACTGAAACTCCGCTATTTAATTAATAAAGAGTAGTACGCTATTGGCTAATTCCTAAATGACTGCCTAAACTCCAAAGGCGAAAGCTGGGTTTTCGCTTTAAACAAGCGGCTAAAAGATTGCAGATGTTCAAACCCCAGTTCATAAGCGATCTCACTTATCGAAAGTTCACTGGTGGTAATTCTTTCTTTAGCCCGTTCTATTATCTTTTCATGTATATAGTGCTGGGTATTTTGCCCGGTATGCAGCCTTAACAGGCTGCTCAGGTATTTGGGAGATATATGCAGCAGGGCAGCAATCTCGCTTACAGTGGGCAGTCCCTTAACAGCTGTTTGTCCGCTGTTTAAATAATCGTCGAGCACTTTTTCCAGTCGATCAAGTATGGTGTGGTTTGCCTTTTCCCGGGTAATGAACTGGCGATTATAGAATCGCTCTGCATAGTTAAGCAAACTTTCCAGCTGGGATATGATGATCTGCTTGCTGAATTTGTCAATATTGCTGTGCGTTTCGCGGTGTATGTTTTGAATGATGCTGATAATAGTTTCCTCTTCTTTTTCAGAAAGGAATAAGGCTTCATTTGCAGCATAGCCCCAAAATTCATATCGTTTTATGGTTTTGGCCAGCGGCGTGTTCCATAGAAAATCGGGATGGACAACTAAATGCCATCCCGATTGTGTTACTTCCACATCCTTTTCAACGGCAAGGCTTGTCACCTGGCCCGGCGATACGAAGGACATGATTCCTTCATTAAAGTCATAGGGCTGTTGCCCATATTTTAGTTTTATATTTTCAGCACCGCTAACATGTTTTATAGCAATGCAGTAAAAATCGAAGAAGGATGTAAATGTTTCGCCGCTATGCATTATTCTGCTAATGTCTGTTTTAACTACACTGATGAGTGGATGCTCAGGTTTGGGCAATTGCCAGGCCTGGAACCAGTCGCTAATACTTTTATAATGTGCCATACGCCTTAGTCTTCTTTATGGATTTCAAGCACAATTTTTCCGCGTACATGCTTCGTTTCACTATCACGATGCGCTTCTGCAGCCTGCTCCCATGGATAAACCTTACTGATAATAGGTTTTACTTTGCCTGCATCAATTAGTTTGGCCACTTCAGTCAGGCAATGATAGTGATTGATATCAACACCGGCCATGGCAACTGTCGCATGTTTCCTGGCCAGTAGTTCTTTAAACTCTTCATTCGGCCAAACTCCATGGGTGCAAACAAAGATACCCCCTTCTTTCAACACCGGGACAGATTTTAAGCGTAGTGCTTCATCAACACTGGTGGTTGGTGTTGCATTAAATACCACATCCATATCGCTCACTATATCTTCAAATTTTTGTGTGTTATAGTCAATCACCTCGTCGGCGCCCAGCTGTTTTAAAAAGTCAGCATTATGTGCCGATGCTGTACCAATAACATAGGCCCCATAGGCCTTGGCAAACTGTAATGCCAGGCTGCCGATACCACCCGCCGCACCATGTACTAATACCCGCTGGCCTGCTTGTACCTTTGCTTTCTCTACCATACCGCTCCAGGCCATACGTGCGCAGGCTGGTAGCGAAGCAGCTTCATTAAAGTTGATTGTCTGCGGCATCAGGGCAAATTGGTTAGCTTTCGCAGCAAGATATTCAGTATAGCTGCCATCTAAATAATTGGGCACGCCATACACCCGGTCACCTTTTTTAAATGCTGTTACTTCGCTTCCGGTTGCTTCAACAATTCCGGCCCCGTCAATGCCTAATGCCATTGGCAGCTTCAAATGTGATTTCAACCCTTCATTTCCTCCCCGGCGTATAATGTAATCGGCAGGGTTTACACTGGCAGCGTATACTTTTATTAATATTTCATCTGCTGCGGGAACAGGGCGCTCCACCTCAATAATTTTCATAACCTCCGGTTCGCCAAACTCATAAATTCGTATTGCTTTCATAGTTGCTTTATTTTTTTTTATGCAAAGCTCAGCAATAGCATCGGCGCACATGTAACCAAAATGCCCTTTGTGTTAACCAAAGCGGTCATAGCACGCTCCAAAGACCTTCCGGCAGAATCCTTTTAATTTTTACTTTTTCATTTTCAATTTCAAATGTGGACATCTTAATTTGGGAATCGATGTTTGACAGTTGTAACTTGCTATCGGCTAATTATCAAATTAGCATCGCTCTTTGAAATACTGTAAACCCAACCTACCCGCATCATTGCGACGCAGGAAGCAACTTCATGTAATGATGATCTTGACTCAATGCCCATATTGATAAATTTCAAATGCGACATTTTGTAACCTTTTTGCGTAGTTCTGCCCATCAATGTTACTTTTGTAAAAACTATCATAATATAGCAACAGCAAGCCTTTCAAAGCATTGTCACTGAATAAATGTCTCAAAAGCCATTTCTTACGGAATGTCACATTTGCTTCTTTCAGCGAATATCTGCGTTGTCGAAAACTATGTATCTGCGAACATCTGCGGGAAACAATTTTTAATTTTGACTTTTTAATTTTGAATTGTTTTATACCCTTTATACCCAATTATACCCTGTGCCAATTCGCCGAAACTCAATCTGGTAAAAGCATACAGGCAAAAATCGCAAAAATGGCATTTTTTTTAAGAGATTATACCTTACCTGCTTATTTAGGATCTGCATAGAGTAAGAGCATTCCTCACAACTCTGAAAACTATTCTTTATTTTTGCGGCCTCAACAATAAATTAATCTTATACTCTATATGGGTCGAATATTTGAAGTACGTAAATCCAAAATGTTTGCTCGCTACGACCGTATGGCGAAGCAATTCTCACGTATAGGAAAAGAAATTGCTATAGCTGTAAAGAAGGGTGGCCCTGATCCTGATACAAATCCTGCCTTGCGTCGTGTTATGCAGAACGCCAAGTCTGTCAATATGCCGAAAGACCGTATTGAAGGCGCCATAAAAAATGCGATGGGCAAAGATACCAGCAACTATGATGAAGTGCTGTACGAAGGTTATGCACCGCATGGTATAGCGCTGCTGGTAGAAACAGCTACTGATAATACTACGCGTACTGTGGCCAACGTTCGCTCTCACTTCAACAAAGGCGGTGGCAACCTGGGTAATAGTGGTTCTGTCGGTTTCCTTTTCAAGCACGTAGGTGTGTTTAAATTAAAGCCAAATTTCTTTCCAACGTCCTTTAGCATTGATGTCCTAAAGCTTGCAAATTGTCCGGAAGACCAGGGCTTTATACCACCATTTAGAATACTTTTGCTCTTGTCTGGGATTATTAAATCAG
>JBQCEX010000524.1:0-4135 GCA_051959855.1 Flavipsychrobacter sp.
ATATTCAACCCTTACCAGCACAGCACAGAGCCTGATCAGCAATGCTACCTATGGTGGCAACCAGACATTCTCTGTACAGTACCAGGCAACCCCTGGCTTTGCATACCCTGCAGGTACTTATACTACCAGCGTAGTGTACACTGCTACTCAACTTTAATCGAAGACTTCTAATATAAAAGCGAGGGTCTCTTTTCAAAAGGGACCCTCGCTTTTTACTTTCTGTTGTTAATAAATGTGAATTTCAGTGCTTTCTTAAAGCTATAACTTATTAATTTGCAGGGTAACTATTACATTCGCATTCTAATCCTACAAAATGTTACAGACAGATTATGTTTATGTGCCATATGGCACTACCGTTCATGGGGAAGAAGAAATAGAAGCTGTGGTAAAAGTATTACGTACATCTACCCAAATGGGCAAAAATGTACGTGAAATGGAAGACCGCGTGGCTGCTTTATATGCTAAAAAGAAAGGTATAATGGTAAACAGTGGTTCATCGGCTTTGTACTTGGCTGCAGATCTGATGAATTATGAGCCGGGTGCTGAAATCATTACTCCGGCATTAACCTTTTCTACTACTGTCGCTCCCCTGATTAAGAAAGGCTGGGTGCCGGCATTTATAGATGTAGAAGAAGGTACTTATAACCTGGATGCTAATAAGGTAGAGGAAATGATCACGCCTAAGACAAAGGCAATGGTTATACCCAACCTGATAGGCAACCTGCCTAACTGGAAAATGCTGCGCGAAATTGCGGATAAACATAACCTGTTTGTATTGGAAGATTCTGCTGATACTTTAGGTGCAGAAATAGATGGTGCTTCTTCCGGCCGCTTTACTGACATGAGTACTACTAGTTTTTATGGTTCTCATATCATAAACTGTGCGGGTAATGGCGGTATGCTCTGCGTAAATTCAGATGCGTTTTATGATCGTGGCCGTTTATTGCGTAGCTGGGGACGTAGTTCATCACTTTTTGTTGAGTCTGAAAAAATAGAAAACCGTTTCAATGTTGAAATAGATGGTATTCCTTACGATGCTAAGTTCGTATTCGAAGAGCCGGGCTACAATTTTGAGCCTTCGGTAATGGGGGATGCGTTCGTCATTGTACAGCTTATCAATCTGGAACATAACATTGATAGCCGCTCGGCTAACTATACGCGTATGCGTGAGTTCTTTAGTCAATATGAAGAATACTTTATTTTGCCTAAACAATTACCAAACTCGCGTACCGGTTGGCTGGCATTTGCAGTAACCATTCGCGAAACTGCACCATTCATCCGTCGCGATCTCCAGATATTCCTTGAAAAAAGAAATATACAGACACGCACGGTGTTTACAGGTAACATTCTTCGCCAGCCAGGCTTCAAGGATAAGCAACACAAAGCTGCTGCTAATGGCTATCCGGAAGCAGATAAAGTAATGCGCGGCGGTATGTTAATGGCTTGCCATCATGGTTTAAGAGAAGAACAGATCAACCATGTAATGGAAAGTGTAACTGAGTTCATGAAAAATATTTAAAAGAAGTGCTAGAGATAATTATACTGTTCTTTTTGACAAAGAACATTGGTGTATTGGCAGAACGAAAGGGAATGCCGCCGGGAAGATGGAAACTTTACACAGTATTAGGCTGGATATTTTTTGAGCTTACAGGATTTTTTATTTCCGCAATGATTGTTCAAAACTTACTGGCAAATGCTTTCTTCGGAATGGTATGCGCGTTCACGGGTTATTTAATTCCTAAATACCTGCTTGAGAAAATGCCTAATAAAGATACTCACTGGACGGATGGTTTAG
Organism: Flavipsychrobacter sp.; assembly: GCA_051959855.1. Lineage (GTDB taxonomy): Bacteria > Bacteroidota > Bacteroidia > Chitinophagales > Chitinophagaceae > SZAS-30. The sequence goes on from JBQCEX010000524.1 coordinate 1,796, forward strand.
GAAGCAATTCATAGCTACCAGCCAAGCAGAGTCTTCAGTTTAGTCATCCCGCTTTTGCTCACCATAATTTTTGCGCCACATTGTAGCAATGCAATGTGGCTCTCTTTTTCGTAAGGTTCTATACGCATCAACTGGCCTACAGGCACCAGGTAAGATCTGTGCACGCGTACGAACTGCTGCGGATCCAGTGTCTGTTCTATATGCGATAAGGTGCTTTTTTTCAGATAGCTTCCTTCCTTCGTTACTATTTTTACGTAGTCATCGTTTGCCTCAAGGTAGTGTATCTCCTGTGCAGGTATTATACGTATCAGTCCATTGTCTTTCACAACTATCCTGTGCTGGTACCCTTCATATACCTCACTAGGGGATACCGTGCCGGTTAATTGGGTTTGCTTGCTTTCAGCCTGTTGCAGCCATTTCTGCATTGCTTTTGTAAAGCGGTCTTTCAGTATGGGCTTTAGCAGGTAGTCTATGGCATGAGCTTCAAATGCTTTTATAGCATATTCGTCGAAGGCTGTAGTAAATATCACTGCAGGTGGCTCATCTACCAGTTCCAGCATTTCAAAGCCATTTACCCTGGGCATTTGTACATCCAGGAATACGAGGTCCGGTTTATATTCCTGTATTGCTTTAAATCCTTCAAAGCCGTCTGCACATTCCGCTACTACCTCTACCTGTGGGTATGCTTGCAGAAAACCCTTTATTAGCTGCCTTGCTAGTGGCTCATCATCTATCAATATCACCTTATACATTTGCCTGTGGTATTTTTAAAATGGTAGTAAATGTTTCATTGTCCTTTTGGGTTTCTAATAGGTCAGTTCTTGCATATAGCAGGTATAGCCTGCGCTGTATGCTCTCCAGTCCAAAACCCGTTCCTTTACCTGGCTTAGTTTGCGGATCATAAGGATTAGTAACAGTGATGACAAGAAAAGAATCCTGTAGAATAATACTCATGGTAATGTCCACATTGCCTGTCCTGCCATATAAACCATATTTTATAGCATTCTCCAATATAGGCTGCATCAGGAATGGTGGGATCTTTGCAAAATCTGTATATTGCCTGTCAAATAGTACATTTAGCCTGTCTCCAAATCGTATAGATTCAATTGCCAGGTATGCCTGTATATAGTCTATTTCATCTTCTATAGGTATCAGGTCTTCACTTTCTCTCTTTACAGAGCTGCGTAAAAACTCTGAAAGTCTGCCTATCATCTCTTGTGCTTTATCAGGCTGTATCATGGTTAGCGCACTTATAGAGTTTAGCGAATTGTACAGAAAATGCGGCTGCAACTGCTGCCTTAGCTTAAAAAGTTCGGCATCCCGTCGCAATATAGCCGCATCTGTCTGCTGTGTGAACTTGTTTTGTAGTGATAGGGTTTTCTTGTTCAGTGCTGCATAGGTGGCAATCCATTCGCAGATGATAAAGTAAATAAGTATGCGTGTATATAATGTTTCAATCAGCCAATTATTGTAGGCTGTACTTCTGGCACCCAGCCACCATCGTAATATTTGTATGTCACCCAGCATATTTATGGCGCATAGCACCGCTCCTATAATTATTGCATACAGCAATATAGCCACGCGGGTAGGGTAGGCCTCTATAAGTATATTGATGCACCAGGCGCTAAGAGATAGCAGTACAGTGCTGAGTATGCTATCTCTTATTATTAAAGCCAGATCCTGCCCTGACTCATAATAGAGTACAAAAATATGCAGCACCAATACCAGTATACTAAGTATGGGTAATAGCCATTTTATATTTTTTGATAGTACCTGCAAGCAGCTTATCTGTTTTTAAATCTGTCTATCGGCTCCATACAGGAGCTGCTATGGGCTCTATTTCTTTTACTACGGAGAAAAGAAGTTCTCCATTCCCTATTTCTATTGGTTGCAGATCTTTTACCGCCAGCAATCGCCATATTATTGTTCTGCCATGGCGGTCTATGATGGTAGCTTCTTCTTCCTTGCCTACTTTTTGTGCTTCTTTCAGCGCAACCGCTTCATCCTCTGCAAATATCAACCGCCACTGTTCTTCATATTGGTCGGTTGATTGCTCCTCACATTCTATACGATAAACAATCTGTGCAACGAATGTTTTCATAGATGAACTTTTTATAAATGAAAAATATCCTGGGTCTTTACAGGCCTAGGAGCCTATTACTTAAATTAATATGATTTTATCTCTACACTGCCGAAAGCACATGAGCCTTTCAGTATCAGCTTTCTTTTTTCTTCTCCGGCATTGCTTGTACGCACCATCCGGTGGTCTTCTACGCTGCCAAGGGTAGGTTGTATATCTACTTCTACTTCCCAGTGCGACGGAACTATTATTTCCACACC
>JBQCEX010000525.1:0-20081 GCA_051959855.1 Flavipsychrobacter sp.
AAACGGATATGGGACACCTTATAGCGGTGCAGCTAACTACACAGCGAATGGGGCAACCGTTACATTAAATGATTTTAGCGTCAACAAAGTTTCGTTCAATGCGGGTATGCTTGCTACTATTGCAGCAGGGTACATGTTCGACCATCATGTTGGTGTTGAACTGGCGGGTCAGTTCAATATAGAGCCTGTTAAGTATACCTATGATGCCAAGAATTATTTACTAAGCGGGTATCCGGCAAACAGCAGCACTACGACCTATGCTAAATCGCCGATAATGATCATCCCTTCTTTTTTATTACAAACAGGTGATGATGGGTTCAATGTATATACAAGGCTAGGATTGGTGCTTCCGATAAATACAAAACTAGAGCGGCACGTGCGGGTAGACTATCTGGCAGGCGGCCCCAATGGATCGCGGAATAAGGAATATACCAATGAGCTTAGTTCAAAATTTGGCGTGGGCTATACAGGCGCGTTGGGAGTAAGCTATAAAGCAGATAAAGTGAAGGTATGGGCAGAAGTGAATGTTATGTCTTTAAGTACTACTATAGCGAAGGAACAGGTGAAATCATTTTCACAAGATAGTAATCCTATTCCGCTGCAATACATTACACCAGGAACAGTTAACTATGTGCAAAGCGACTCCTATGGCGCGCATACGGGCTACACATATACGGTCCCTTTTGGCTATATAGGAGGTATGGTGGGTATTAGTTTTAAAATATAATACCTACCGCAATCTATCCAAGGATTTTACCAGCTTTTCATCTTTGCGGATGCCGCTGATGGCGAGAAATAAAAATACTATGCTGAGAATAGGCATTATAGCGCCTATGCCATAGGAGCCTGATGAAGGCGGAGGCGTACTATTGCGCAGATTAGTTACCTGCATGACCATAACTGCAATAAAACCAATAGCTACAACGATGCTTAATGCTGCAAGTCCCTTTTGGCGTTTCCTGTTTTTAAACATGAAAATGTTAACTAGCGGAAGAATAATAAGCAATATAGCTAATACAAACAGGCCATAGTTGTCATTGGCTTTAAATTGCCTTGCGGTGTCGATAGCATTTACCAAAATGTGGTAATTGTACAAGCTGAAATATAATAAACCTGCGGCTGTAAGCGCTGCAAGGAAAAGCCATAAGGACTGTATGCGTTGGATCATGGTTGAAAATTAAAAATTCAAAAGTAAAACATTTAAACACCGGATTAGTTAATCATTGGCCGGCCGAAATATGGTAATAGCACTTCCGGTATTTTTATGCCATCGGGTGTCTGATGGTTTTCCAGCAGGCAGGCCATGATGCGTGGCAATGCCAGTGAGCTGCCATTAAGGGAATGTACCAGTTGGGTTTTACCATTGCTGTCCTTAAAGCGGATCTTCATGCGGTTGGTCTGGAAGGTTTCGAAGTTAGATACAGAGCTAACTTCCAGCCAGCGCTCCTGCGCGGCACTATATACTTCAAAATCGTAGGTAAGCGCAGAGGCAAAAGTCATATCACCACCACACAGACGGAGAATACGATATTGTAGCCCCAGTGATTGCAGCAGCTTTTCAACATGCAGCAACATGCTTTCCAGCACTTCATAGCTTTTGTCGGGGTGGGCAAGCTGTACTATTTCTACTTTATCGAACTGGTGTACACGGTTAAGGCCACGAACATCTTTACCATAAGAGCCAGCTTCCCTACGGAAGCATGGAGAGTAAGCTGTCATCATCACGGGTAACTCCTGCTCGGACAAGATATTATCGCGATAAATGTTGGTGACAGGTACCTCGGCTGTTGGTATCATGTAGTAGTTATCAGCCGGCATGTAGTACATCTGGCCTTCTTTATCTGGTAAGGAGCCTGTGCCATAGGCGCTGGCTTCATTTACCATGTAAGGCGGATAATACTCCTTGTAACCCGCAGCTATATTATAGTCGAGAAAATACTGAATCAAAGCGCGCTGTAACCTGGCACCTTGTCCCATATAGACAGGGAACCCACTACCCGTGATCTTAGTGCCCAGCTCAAAATCTATAAGGCCATATTTAGCAGTGATTTCCCAATGCGGCAGCTTTTGACCGCTGAGGTCAGGAGTAGTGCCATTCTCACGTACTATCACATTTTCCTCCGGTGTTTTGCCCTCAGGTACTGTGTTATGCGGCAGGTTAGGCAGGCGCACCATTATATTGTGTAATTCAGTCTCTGCATCTGCTAATTTCTGCGATAGCTCTTTTGACTGATCTTTATGCTGCGCCACTTCAACCTTCAGTTTTTCAGCTTCTTCCTTATTGCCTTTGGCCATCAGCTGGCCTATATTTTTGGATGCTGCATTTACTGAAGCAGCGAGATTATCATTTTGCAGTTGCAACTGACGACGTTGCTCGTCGAGGGCTATGATCTTATCTACAAGCTCCAGTTCCTTAAAATTCTTCTTCTTTAGTCCAGCCAGTATCAGTTCCTTATTTTGCCTGAATAATTGTATAGATAACATATATAGTTATTAGAGCAGCAAATATAGTTAATTGATTTCTTAGCTGCCGAAGGGGTGAGGGTATAAATAAAAAAGGCCCGCTGTAACAGCAGGCCCAGGAATATGGCTTGTAAATAAAAAATCAAGGTACTTCTACCACGTTCAGGATCTCATTCAATATCTGCTCGCTGGTAACGTTTTCGGCTTCTGCCTCGTAAGTGATGCCGATACGGTGACGCATTACATCGTGGCACACGGCGCGAATATCCTCAGGTATCACATAGCCGCGGCGCTTGATGAATGCATAGGCCTTGGCAGCAAGTGCAAGACTTATGCTGGCGCGCGGTGAAGCCCCATAGCTAATGAGCGGCTTCAGCTTATTGAGCTTAAACTCTTCAGGGAAGCGGGTAGCAAAAACTATGTCAAGGATATACTGTTCTATTTTCTCGTCCATATATACTTCACGAACGAGGTGGCGTGCCTGTATGATATCATCCATAGACACGACAGGATTGATCTTTGCCATGCCGTCAGGATTCAGGTTCTGGCGAATGATATGGCGCTCTTCTTCCTTTTTAGGATAAGTGATCACCACCTTCAGCATGAAGCGATCTACCTGAGCTTCAGGTAGTTCGTAAGTACCTTCCTGCTCTATGGGGTTTTGGGTAGCCAAAACAAGGAAGGGCTCTTCCAGCTTATAAGTATGATCGCCTATGGTAACCTGGCGCTCCTGCATGGCTTCCAGCAGGGCGCTTTGCACCTTGGCCGGGGCGCGGTTTATTTCATCGGCAAGTATAAAGTTTGCGAAAATAGGCCCTTTACGTACGGCAAATTCGTGTGCCTGGGGGTTATACACCATAGTACCCAGCACGTCAGCAGGCAAAAGGTCAGGGGTGAACTGAATGCGGGCAAATTTGCCGTGTATAGCTGTGGAAAGCGACTTGATAGCAAGTGTCTTAGCCAGGCCCGGTACACCTTCCAGTAATATATGGCCATTTGCCAGCAAACCGATAAGCAGGCGCTCCACCATGTGTTTCTGGCCAACAACCGTTTTATTCAGCTCCATAGTGAGCAATTCAATAAAGGCACTGCGCTGATGTATGCGCTCGTTAAGCTCGCGGATATCTGTGGATGAGGTAATCTCCATAGCTTTTATTCTGTAAATATTTAGGTGAAATCGAATATCTGATTAACAGTAGTCAAAAATAGCATGTAACGGTTAAAAAGCTAATTAATACACGCACTTTTAACTTTTTTTAAAAATGGTGTGCAAACATTAACCCTCGCAAGGGCAAGCTAACTGTATGTAATGGTGTAAATTCGCAGCCAAAGAAAGGTATATGGAAAATTTTGAACAGAGATGGAAAGAAGTGGAGCAGCTAATGGAAGAGCGTTTTGGAAAGCTGCCGGATATGGAAGGCATACTGTTCCTGATAGGAGTGAATGAGCTGGGCAGTTTACCATCCAGGAAATTCTCTAAAGAACAAAAACAGGACCTGATACATGTGGCCGTTTGCACGCTGCTAAGCCAACTGGGTTATTATACATTTACCGGCAGGGATGAAGATGGCTGGCCGCACTACACTGAAATAATGAAAGTGCCAACTGAAGGCTTGCAAAACCAGGAGCAGCTACTGAAAGAATGTATGGTGCGATATTTTGAATAACGCATTATTAAATAAAAAAATCCCGGCCTGAAGCCGGGATTTTTTTATTTAAGTATTATGTAAGAATTATTTAACTACAGAAAGACGTGCGTCAACACCGCCTTTAGCAGTTTGTAATTTTACATTGTATAAACCAGGAGTCAGGTTAGCAGTAGGTATAGTAACCTGCTGGTTGCCTGCTGACATTTGCTGCGCAGCGGTATAAACAGTGCGACCTACAACATCAGTAACAGTAATCTGAACATTGCTTGATTCCTGCAGGCCGAATGTTAATGTAGATTGTTCAGTTGCAGGGTTAGGGAACAGACGTACTGCGTTAATACCTGCAGTTACATTAGTAACACCCAACGGAACTGTTGTGCTCTGTGTATTCAACACCTGACCATCAGAGTTGCGAATCAGCATTACGATAGCATGCATGTTTGAGCTAACCCAGCCATCAGCAAGTGAAGCTGTAAGTGTAGCATCGTAAGTGCTGGTTGCGCTCATAGAAGTAGGTAATACACCAGAAGTGCCTGTAACAGATGGCGTAATAGAACGAGCAACATGATTATATACCTGGCCTACAACATCTGATGCCTTTGATTCAAAGCCACCCATAGGGCCTTGGCCACCACCTGAGTAGTAGTTGTGCTGGCTCCATTTGTGTGTAGCGTCATCAGTGCCTGACAAGCCGTCTTCTGTAAGAACCAGAACCACGCGATAGTCTCCGCTCAGGTCTATAGAAGGTTTAACAGTAACAGGAACTGAGAAATTATTGTGAGTCACAGTTGGAGTACCCAAAGTAATATCCGCATAGCCGAAATAGTTGCCTTCTACATCAAGTACATCGAACAGAGCAGACGGATCGAGCGTCTGACGACGATCAACCACTATGCTAGGATAACCAGTACCTGCTGCAGACAGTTTAGTACCCATCCATGAGTCGTAAGCAGAAACTGTCATAGGATCTGAGTTGTGCACGGCTATCAGGCTCATAACACCAGGATGTGTTTTAGCCATAGAGTCAAGGAACACGATACCACGTACGCACCAGCCACACCATGTACCAGTTGCTTCTTCAACCGCGATTTTCTTGGTAGGCAGGAAGTCGATAGTATTAATAGTAGTCGTATTGCTATCATTCAATGGATTGAGATCGCCGGGAGCGATTACCCATGTTTTTAAAGTGTTTACCTGTTTAGCTGAAGGCAATGTAACAGAACCACCTGTCCAGGTGTAATAAGTGTACGGCAGAACAGAGGATGTAGGCGTGATAACCAACGGAGTTGGTGCACCACCATTCAGTGAAGCCATAACTGTGAAATTAGTGTAGATAGCTGCACTGGTATTGTAAACTACACCAGTGAAACCAACTGTAGCACCCGCAGCTGCATAGTTAGCAGCGCTTGGCACAACACCGGCATTGGTAGTAAAAGATACTGAGCTAAGTTTAAGGTCTGAACTTGGGGCAGAAAACACTTTTACGTTATCTATTGCAATACCGCCCAGCAGTTTGCCTGCACCCTGATCAGAATAAACGAAAGCCACCTTAACAGTTGAACTGCCTGAATAACTTTGTAGGCTTACATAATCAGTGTTCCATGCACCGTAGCCAGAGATAGTATGCAGGTTGCTCCATGTAGCGCCGCCATCTGTAGAAACTAATACATTAGCTGATTCTTTAGGACTTCCGCCGGTGTAGTAATAGCCGTAGAAAAGCTGATCGTAGCTCAGGAAGGCATAAGAAACACTAGTAAGGCTAAAAGTCTGCGAAAAAAGTGTATCGTTAGCATTTTTACCTGTATCATTAGCATCATTTACAGCAGCAAATCTTGTATGAGCTGCAATAGGAGTAAAATAGCCTCCCGCAAGGCTGGCGTTAGTGCCAGTTATCCATCCTGTGGTTGCTCCTGGTGAATGTTGAGACCAGCCGCTTGGTAGAGAAATGCCCGAGGTTGCTTCAAAATCTTGCGTGAACGTTTGCGCAAAACCAGTAACTCCCAGTCCTATGCAAGCAGCTAGTAAAGTAATTGTTTTTTTCATCGTAGCTGATTTTATATTATAGTTTGATTTAAAATTAAGACAATTTTAATGAATAATTAATAGGGAGGAATAGCGAATATACAGATTGTAAATAGTATAAACCAAAAAAATGTATATGAAAATGGGGCAATTGCAGTAATGCAATTGTAAAATATAAATGACTGACAATTGCCTGGAAGAGTAAATTAATAAAAAGACCTCTATATTTGCAGCGTATTCGATAAAAATACTACGGGGTGCCTAAGAAATTTCAGGCTGAGATCATACCCGCTGAACCTGGACCGGGTAATGCCGGTTAGGGAGTAAGTAAGTATCATCTGTTATTTCCCGCAACTACTATTTACAATGCTAATGGCTTGAATGTCATAGGTTTTGTTTTAATTGTTGCGTGGTAAATAGCAAACAGCAGGCATAGCACTCCGTAATGAGATAGCTAAATATTTGCCATGCAATACTTATACAAACACTCACTTTTAACCTTCGGCCTATTTTCCTGTTTGGGAACTGCCTTTGCACAATCTGCAGATACTGCAAAATATCACTCGCTGGAAGCAGTGGAGGTGCAGGCCGTAAGAGCCAGTAGCAATGATCCTTTTGCAAAAACAGAGATCGGTAAGAAAGAAATAGAAAAACAGAACCTGGGGCAAGACCTGCCTATGCTGCTGCAGTTCACTCCGTCGGCCGTCACAACTTCAGACGCAGGGGCGGGTGTAGGCTATACAGGCTTGCGCATACGTGGTACGGATGCTACACGCATAAACGTAACGCTGAATGGCATGCCGGTGAATGACCCCGAAGAACAGGCGGTTTATTTTGTGGACCTGCCTGACCTGGCCTCATCAACCAACTCTATACAAATACAGAGAGGTGTTGGTACCTCTACCAATGGTGCGGGGGCCTTTGGCGCCACGGTAAGTATATCTAATATACAGCAAATGGATAGCGCGGGTGTGGTGCTGAGCAGCAGTGCTGGTTCTTTCAGCACCTTTAAAAATACTTTAGTTGCAGGTACAGGTATGCTGAAGGGCGGCTGGCAATTTGATGTTCGTCTTTCGAAAATCAGCTCGCTGGGTTACATACAGCATAGTGCGTCTGACCTGAAATCGCTGCAGTTTACGGCAGGCTGGAAAGCGAGCGAGAAGACCTGGCTGCACTTTATGGTGATGACGGGCGTTGAGAAAACGCAGCAGGCATGGGATGGCGTACCGGAAGATTCGGTGAAACCATCAATTTTACATCCTAATGTAAATACCAGCAGACGTTATAATGAACTTGGCTGGAGACCGGATGGCAGCTATTACAGCAACCAGACAGATAACTATCAGCAGGATTACTACCAGTTATTTGCAGATCATAAATTTTCACCTTTCCTGACAGGACATGTAGGGTTATTCCTTACCCGCGGCCGCGGCTATTACCAGGAATACCAACCGGGGCAGATATTGAGCGCAAACTATGGCTTGCCCACAATCGGTAAGCAGGACAGCACGGACCTGATAAGGCAACTATGGCTGGATAACTATTATTATGGTGGTGTATTCTCCCTAATGTATCAAAAGAATAAGACCAAGCTTACCTTGGGCGGAGCAGCTACACAGTTTGAGAACCAGCACTATGGTATCATAAAATGGACACAGAACGGTGGTGTGCCTGATGACTATAAATGGTATAACCATGACGCACAGAAAAACGATTTTAATGTTTATCTGAAATGGGAGCAGGATTTAACAAAGGACCTGATATTTTTTGCCGATGCACAATTTAGAAATACCGCATTTTTTATAAATGGATTCCAGGACCGTCCTGACCAGCACCCAACTGCTAACTATGATTTTTTCAATCCTAAAATAGGGCTTACTTATTTTCTGAAAAATACTGCTGCTGAAGTGCAGAAATTATATGCGTCTATGGCGGTAGGTAACAGGGAACCGAACAGTGCAGATTTTGATGTAGACCTTATTTATCAGCCCAAACCTGAAACCCTTTATGATGAAGAGCTAGGCTACGAAATAAATAAAAGAAAGTGGAGTGCTGGCGCCAACCTATATTACATGCGCTATCATAATCAATTGGTGTTAACCGGCCAGCTGGATAGCGTGGGCAACTATATTCAAACAAATGTGCCTAACAGCTACCGTATGGGTATAGAATTGCAGGGCGCTGCCAAACCGCTGAGCTGGTTAACTATAAATGGCAATGCTACTTTTTCACAAAACAAGATCAAAAACTTTACTGAATATATATACAACTATGATGATGGTTCGCAAGACCCGATACACCACACCAATACTGATATTTCCTTCTCGCCAAGTGTGATCGGTGCTTTAAATGTAACATTTGTACCGTTCAGGCTACCGGAAAATCAGAACTTTGAGATCGGAATTACGGGGAAGTATGTAAGCAGACAATACCTGGATAATACCAGTAATAAAAGCAGAAGTATAGATCCGTATAACTTTTTTAACCTGCTGATGAAATATAGTATAAAGGTCCGCCCGTTTAAGGAAATAGATGCTACCATGATGGTGAATAATATATTCAGCAACTATTATAATACTAATGGCAGCACCTATGAAAGTATTTCAAACGGTAGCCTGAGCACTGTAAACTATTATTTCCCACAGGCACTGATAAATGTGCTTGGCGGCGTTACCCTGCAGTTCTAAGCTGCCAAATAGGTGGCAGCGACTGACAAACAGGCAAGTAATGGTAACTTGGTAGGGGATTTGATGTTGATATAGTAAAAATTAACAGGCAATGTTCTTTTTCTATTATCCCGGTTACTGGTTGCTGGCAGGTGTCATGTTTGTGATAGGGGTTATAGTAAGCGGGCGACTGAAGAGTAAGTTTAAGGAGTATGCTGAAATACCATTAAGCACAGGTATGAGCGGGAGAGATGTGGCAGAAAAGATGCTGCATGACAATGGCATATACGATGTACAGGTAATATCCGCACAAGGATTTTTGAGCGATCATTATAATCCCGCAGATAAAACTGTGAACCTGAGTCCTGATGTATATGAAGGCAGAAGTATAGCATCGGCAGCAGTGGCAGCACACGAATGCGGGCACGCGGTACAGCACGCCACAGCATACGGTATGCTGAACCTGCGCAGTGCTCTGGTACCTGTGATGCAGGTGAGCACAACACTATCGCAGTGGGTGATACTTGCGGGTTTGGGTATACTAGGGTTTGGTCATGGAAGCCAGGTGATATTGCTGATCGGTATAGCACTATTCTCTGTGTCAACCTTATTTTCGTTAATAACGCTACCTGTGGAGTATGATGCCAGCGCGCGCGGACTGAAATGGATGGAAGCAAGTGGACTTACTACCCGGACGGAACATGATAAAGCAGCAGATGCGCTGAAATGGGCCGCAAGGACTTATGTAGTGGCAGCGATCAGCTCGGTAGCAACATTGCTTTATTATATTATGCTCTTTTTAGGGCGCAACAGGGATTAATGGTAAATAGTTTATGGTTATATTGCTATGACAATTATCATTTTTTTAGTCCGCATTAAATAGGATTTTTGTTAATTAATTTAAAGAACAGATATGTACGTTGAACAATTATATACAGGTTGCCTGAGTGAGGCTGCCTACTTTATATCCAGCGAAGGCGAAGCCGCGGTAATAGACCCGCTGCGCGATGTGGATGTATATCTACAGAAGGCGGAAGAGCAGGGAGTAAAGATCAAATATATTTTCGAAACGCATTTTCATGCTGATTTCGTAAGTGGTCATATAGATCTTTCAAAGAAAACCGGAGCGCCGATTATTTATGGTCCCTTAACACAGGCAGGCTTTGATGTGCATGTGGCCAAAGATGGTGAAGAATTTCAGATAGGTAAGGCTAAAATAAAGGTATTGCACACGCCCGGTCATACGCTGGAAAGCAGCTGCTACCTGCTGTATGATGAAGAAGGAAAAACCAACAGCGTTTTCACCGGCGATACCTTATTTGTAGGCGATGTAGGCCGTCCTGATCTGTTTAGCGGTAACCTGAGTAAGGAAGAACTGGCAGGTATGATGTATGAAAGCCTGCAAAATAAAATAAAGCCATTGGCAGATGATGTAGTTGTATACCCTGCACATGGTCCGGGTTCGGCATGTGGCAAAAGCCTGGGCCCGCAAACCTATAGTACTATAGGCGAGCAGAAGGCCAGCAACTATGCACTGCAGGATATGACGAAAGAAGAGTTCATAAAGGCAGTGGCAGAAGGTCTTTCTACACCGCCAGCATACTTCCCGCTGAATGCCAAGATCAACAAAGAAGGCTATGAAGCGATGGATGAAGTAATGGGTAAGGCGGACAAAGCATTATCAATAGAGGAATTTAAACAGGAAGTGAAGGAAGGTGCATGGATATTGGATACACGCAACTCTGCGGTATTTACAGAAGGTTTTGTGCCAGACTCTATAAGCATAGGCCTGGATGGCCGCTTTGCAGAATGGGCCGGTAGTTTACTGCCGCTTGACCAGGCCCTGATATTGGTAACTGAAGAAGGTAAAGAAAAGGAAAGCATTATAAGACTGGCACGTGTGGGTATAGATAATGTAAAAGGATACCTGGAAGGCGGATATGAAGCATGGAAGAATGCCGACGAGCAGATAGATATGATAATAGACGTAGAGCCTGAAGAACTGGCTATGGATATGCCACATGATAACAAGCTGGAAATACTGGACGTGCGTAAGCCTGCTGAATATGAAGCAGGCCATGTGAAAGGGGCAACCAACCTGCCGCTGAACACGATGATGGACCCGCTGAATATTGCGATGGTGGACAGTGATAATAATCTGTATGTACACTGTGCCGGCGGTTATCGTTCGGTAATTGCATCGTCACTGCTGAAGAGGCAGGGCTATCATAACCTGCGCAATGTGCTGGGTGGTTTTGGAAAAATAAAAGGACTGACAAAAGTGCCTATAGTGACACCTGAAAATGCTCAGGCTAATTAATATTAGGGTATAAATGAAGCAAGCAGAATGCCTCCTGACAGGGAGGCATTTCTATTTAACATCTTTTGGTTGTTTACTTACTAGTATGTAAGTTTGCAACGTGACAACCAGGGATGAAATATTGCATTTGGGGGAAAAGCTGATACGCCTGAAGGGCTATAATGCTTTTAGCTACCATGATATTTCTGCTGCGCTGGATATAAAAAATGCTGCTGTTCATTATCATTTTCCTAAAAAGACGGACCTGGCGGTGGCCATTTTGCAGGGCTGCCATGAGCGGAGCATAAAGCTGCTGGAAAAACACAAGTATGATAATGCAATGGATAAGCTAAAGGCTTTCCTTAAGGTGTACGCTGATAGCTATAAACATAGCATGGTGTGCCTGGTAGGCGGCATGGCCGCAGAATTTCATTCGTTTGAGGCGCCCGTGCAGAAAGAGCTGAAGCAAGTAGTGGAATACATAACTGATCGCCTGGCAGTGATACTGGAAGAAGGCAGGAAGGAAAAGGTGTTGCAGTTTAAAGAAGCTCCAAGGACCAAAGCATTGATGATCATTACCAATATGATAGCTGCTTTGCAACTGGAGCGTATAATGGGCAAAAAAGAATTTACAGATATATACCAGGCGGTAATAAATGAAGTGAGCGCCTGAAAATTTTAGAATATCACCATTGGTAAATTGAATTTATGAAAAGAGTAGTAGTAACAGGTATAGGTACTATCAGTCCTTTAGGAAATAATGTACCTGATTTCTGGGCAGCACTGATAGCAGGTAAAAGTGGTGCTGCTGACATTACACGTTTTGACGTATCAAAATTTAAAACACGCTTTGCATGCGAAGTGAAAAATTATTCACCACTTGACCATTTTGAAAAAGCAGAGGTGCGCAAATACGACTTGTTCTCGCAGTATGCATTAATAAGTGCTGAAGAGGCTGTAAAGCAATCAGGGCTGATGGATAGCAACGTGAACCTGGAACGCGTGGGTGTAATATGGGCATCGGGTAATGGTGGTATCGGTACGCTGGAAGAACAGGTGACAGAATATGCAAAGGGTGACGGCACACCGAGGTTCAACCCCTTCCTGGTGCCTAAGATGATCGCGAATATAGCTTCAGGCCTTATAGCTATCAGGTATGGCTTTAAAGGTATCAACTACGTAACAGTTTCCGCTTGTGCGGCTGGTAATAATGCTATTATGGATGCTTTTAACTATATACGCTGGGGTAAAGCAGATGTAATGGTAACGGGTGGCTCTGAAGCTCCTATTACACATGCATCGCTTGGTGGCTTTAGTTCCATGAAGGCGTTGTCAACACGCAATGATGATCCGCAAAGAGCTTCGAGGCCATTTGATAAGAACAGGGATGGTTTTGTGCTGGGTGAAGGTGGTGCTGCGCTGATACTGGAGTCATACGAACATGCAGTGCAAAGAGGTGCTACCATACTGGCTGAGATAACCGGAAGTGCTATGACCTCTGATGCCTATCATATATCAGCTACACACCCTGAAGGTGAGGGGGCATACCGTGCCATGAAGCTGGCGCTGGAAGATGCAGGCATTACTATTAACGATGTGGACTATATAAATGCACATGCTACGTCTACACCTGTAGGAGACCCAAGTGAAGTGATAGCAATAGGCAGGCTGCTGGAAGGTACGGATAAGCGTGTAGCTGTAAGCGGTACCAAATCAATGACCGGCCACCTGCTGGGTGCTGCCGGTGCTATAGAAGCCATTGCCTCTATAAAAGCAATACAGGAAGGTATTATTCCACCATCTATCAATATTGAAGAGCTGGATGAGATAGTGCCGGCAAACATAGAAGTGATAGCTAACGAAGCAGCTAAGCGAGATGTGAACATAGCAATGAGCAACACTTTTGGCTTTGGTGGCCACAATGCGATAGCTATCTTCCAGAAATATAAAGGCTAAAATAATCAGATGCGCCTGATGTCTGCACCCAAGGCATTCAGGCGCTCATCTATACTTTCATATCCGCGGTCTATCTGCTGTATGTTTTGTATGGTGCTTTTGCCCTGAGCAGAAAGTGCTGCTATAAGTAATGCAACACCTGCGCGAATATCAGGCGATACCATGTCAATGCCGCGCAAAGGCTCCTGTCTGTCAAGGCCTATTACGACAGCTCTATGCGGATCGCATAGCACTATCTGCGCGCCCATGTCTATCAGCTTATCCACAAAGAACAAGCGTGTTTCAAACATCTTCTGGTGTATCAGCACAGTGCCTTTTGCCTGCGTGGCTACTACCAGTACTATACTTAACAAGTCAGGCGTAAAGCCCGGCCAAGGATGGTCATAGACAGTAAGTATGGAGCCGTCTATAAATTTATTGATCCTATAATGTTCCTGTGCAGGCACGTGTATGTCATCGCCCTTTATCTCAAGCTGAATACCTAATCTTTGAAAGGTTTCAGGGATGATACCTAAGTGTGCAACATCTGCATTCTTAATGGTGAGGTCGCTTTTGGTCATAGCGGCAAGGCCTATGAAAGAGCCTACCTCTATCATGTCTGCCAGCATACGATGTTTGCAGCCATGCAGTTTGCTTACACCCTCAATGGTTAACAGGTTTGAGCTGATGCCGCTAATGCGCGCCCCCATGCTGTTAAGCATGCGACACAACTGTTGTATATAAGGTTCGCAAGCAGCGTTATAAATAGTTGTAACACCACTGGTCAGCACTGCAGCCATTATGATATTGGCCGTACCAGTTACCGATGGCTCTTCCATGATGATATTGCCGCCACGCATTGCAGCGCCGTCAAGTGTAAAAAGATATTGATCTGCATCGTAGCTGAATTGCACGCCCAGCGCTTCGAAGCCTCTGATATGTGTATCCAGCCTGCGGCGGCCTATTTTATCACCGCCGGGTTGTGGTATATGTGCCTTTTGAAAGCGCGCCAGCATTGGCCCAGCCAGCATTACAGCACCGCGCAGCTTGCCTGATCTTTTTTTGAAATTGGGATCAATAAAATAATCAGGATTTACATTGTTCGCCTGTAGTATAACGGTATTCGCAGCAGGACGCTCCACCTTTACTCCCATCGATTCCAGCACATCTATCAGTGTATTTACGTCCAGTATGTTAGGTACATTAGTAAGTGTTACGGCTTCGTCTGTCAGCATTGCAGCACAAATAATCTGCAATGCTTCATTCTTAGCCCCCTGTGCGGTAATGCTTCCACTTAGGGGCCTGCCGCCGCGAATTTCGAAAGCGTTCATGCTAAGGTGAGTGATTTATTTATTCTTATTCTTGAATTTGCGGTTTTTATTATAGTTGCCGCCGCCATAGCCGCCACCATTGTTGTTGCGCTGGTTGCCTCCCTTGAAATTGCGATTGTTATTGTTGCCGCTACCGCGTTGTTTAAAGCGGGTATCAAAATGCACACGATAACCACCTGTTTCATACTGCAGCAGACCATTGCTCAGCACAGTAAGCTCGTTTTTTATCATATCATCGTGCACGGGTTCTTTGTGCCAGTTGGTATAGGCCAGCTTCATGTAGTAGCCTATCAGCTGAGTAAGCCCCTGTCTTTTTTCAGGGTCCTGCTCTTCCATTGCCATCTTTAGCACGCCCTGCAGGTTCTTGCCCAGGTGGCGGTGTGGTATGTCTTCCTGAGGATAAGGAAGGCGTTCAGGCTTTTTGAATACCGCCTCTGGTGTAGGTGCAGGGTAGGGGGCATCTACATCCAGCTTGAAATCAGTCATCTGGTACAAATGGTCCCAGAGTTTATGTTTATAGTCTTCTATCTGTTTTAAGTGTGGGTTCAATGTGCCCATCAGCTCTATAATGGCTTCTGCATTGCGCAGGCGTTTGCCACGGTCTTCAATCGTCATCAGGTATTCCACCATTTTCTGCACAGTGCGCCCGTATTCAGGCATCAGCATTTTGCTGCGAGTAGTATTATATTCCATGAAAGTCAAAAATCACGAGAAAAAGTAAATAAATAAAAAAAGAGGTAAAAATTTTTATACCCTGGCGGCGCTATCTATTGTCCTGAGAATATGAGGAATAGCCTGCCTGTGACAAATATAGGTAAATTCCGTCAAAGCCATTCCCCGTGTTTTATATGCAGGAAAGGCTATTTTCGCAGCAAAAAACAGCAAGTATGCTTTCATTAAGCATTAAAGGAAAAACAGCATTAGTAGCAGGCAGCACACAGGGCATTGGCTTTGCTGCTGCAGAAGCGCTGGCCTCCCTGGGGGCGCGCTGCATACTCATATCGCGCAACGAAGAAAAATTGAAAGCAGCAGTCGCCAGGCTGGATGCCACACAAGGCCAGGAACATAGCTACCTGGTAGCCGATTTTCAGAAGCCTGAAACGGTAGAAAGTGTAGTAAGTGCTTTTTTGCAGAACAATACGATAGACATACTGATCAATAATACCGGTGGCCCGGCAGGTGGACCTATTACAGACGCAACGCCAGAACAATTTTTAGCAGCTTTTCAGCAGCACCTTATTTGCAATCATATACTGGTGCGGTTAGTGATGCAGGGCATGAAGCAGGCAGGCTACGGGCGTATTGTAAACGTGATATCTACTTCGGTAAAGATACCGCTTAAAGGCCTTGGGGTATCTAATACTATTCGCGGTGCGGTTGCTTCATGGGCTAAGACCATGGCGAATGAACTGGGACAGTACGGAATAACGGTGAACAATGTGCTGCCCGGCGCTACCGCTACCGAGCGTCTTGAGACAATCATTAACAATAAAGTAGCTAAGACCGGGCTGGAAAGCGAAGCTGTAGAAAAAGAAATGCTGAACGAAATTCCGGCAAAACGTTTTGGGCAGCCTGAAGAAATAGCTGCTGTAATAGCTTTTTTATGTACTCCTGCGGCTGCTTATGTAAACGGAACGAGTATACCTGTAGATGGTGGAAGAACCGGAAGTATTTAAAATACATAATTAAACTGTAACTGATTATAACTCTTTTAGTTTTGGGAAAATAATTGCCCAAAACGGTAAAAAAATGATAACAATTTAATGACTTGAAAATGACCTTTAATGCATTGATAAAATATTGACTATGTTGACAATAAAATGACATTTGGATTTTTTTAAATCGTAGAATATCCTCTGAAACCCTTGCCAGTATTGGAAAACATTTTTTAAAAAATGTGTATAAACTTTGGTGATTGTGTTGTAGTTTTGCCCACGCTTTTACTAAAAGGAACGTTAATTTTTCAAATTTATTCCTGTGCCAGAATCATTTAAGCCGATGTTCCGGAGAATTGCCTTTAGAGCATTCACTCTTGTTATTGCCTTCTTTTTATGCAATTTTTCTGCCATTGCTGCGCCAGACGGAAAAGCACTTTTCCAGTCTAATTGTGCATCATGTCACAACCCGATAAAGGATGCTACGGGTCCTGCGCTGAAGAATGTTGACAAAACATTCCCAAGCAAAGATTGGGTTTATAACTGGGTGCATAATTCATCTGCAGTTATAGCCAGTGGCGATAAATTTGCCAATGACATCTACAACAAGTTTGGTAAGACCCAAATGACTGCCTTCCCGCAGCTGTCTAAGGACGATATAGATGCCATACTGAAGTATGTAGATAACTACGAAGCGCCACCACCACCCGGCGGTCCCGAAGGTACTAACACTGGAACTGGCACTGAAACCGAAAGCAATGGTTGGTTATATACTATTATTACCTTATCGCTCCTGTTGCTGGTAATTATCCTGTGGCGTGCAAACACGGCATTACGCAGAGCGGCCAACGAAAAGATAGGTCAGCCTAATGAAAGAGAAATTCCGCTGTACCGCAATAAGTTTGTTATAGCAATAGTGGTTATTTTGGCTTTCATATTTGCGGGTTACTGGATAGTGAATGGTGCAATAAATGAGGGCCGTCAACAAAACTATCAGCCACGTCAGCCTATCTTCTACTCGCATAAAGTACACGTAGGTATCAATCAGCTTAACTGTCTTTATTGCCATGCAGGCGCAGAAAAGAGCCGCCAGGCAATGATACCTTCTCCAAACATATGTATGAACTGCCATAAGCAGATAAATGAATACACCGGCGAAAAGGAACATCCGTTGTACACTGCTGAAGGCGAACATATAGATGGTACTGCTGAAATACACAAATTATACGAATACGCAGGCTGGGATCCTGTTAAGAAAGAATACAAGCGCGATGCAAAAGGCAACATTCTGGCAAGACCAATAGCCTGGACCAAGATCCACAATCTGCCTGATCACGTTTACTTCAACCACTCACAGCACGTGAAAGTAGGCCAGGTACAGTGCCAGCGTTGTCACGGTCCAATACAGGACATGGACGAAGTTTACCAGTTCGCTCCACTGTCAATGGGCTGGTGTATCAACTGCCACCGCCAAACGCAAGTTCAGTTTACAAACAACAATTACTATAGCATTTTCGAACAGTACCACAAAGAGCTGAAAGAAGGTAAGCGTACTGGCGTTACCGTACAGGATATAGGCGGTACTGAATGTCAAAAATGCCACTATTAATCGTTTAAAAAATTATTCGGAAAACACAACATATACCGAATCGAGCCGTATGAGTCAAAAAAAATATTGGAAGGGACTGGAAGATCTGCACGCTAGTGCTGCTCAAAGAGAAATGGCAGAAAACGAGTTCAAAGAAGAACTGCCATTTGGTCTCAGCGATGATTTGCTGGGCGCCACTACCCCCCGCCGCGACTTTTTGAAGTTCTTAGGTTTCAGTACACTTGCTGCTACACTGGTAGCAAGCTGTGAAATGCCTGTGCGCAAGGCTATCCCGTATGCTATAAAGCCGGAGGATATAACGCCGGGCGTTCCTAACTACTACGCATCAACATTTACCGATGGTGGGGACTACTGCGCTGTTATCATTAAAACACGCGATGGCCGCCCTATAAAAATAGAAGGTAACGAACTGTCAAGCATTACCCGTGGCGGTACTTCTGCCCGTGTACAGGCATCAGTCCTTAACCTTTATGATAAAGCACGTTTGCGTGCACCGCAGGCTGACGGACAGGAAGCAACCTTCGATGCTATAGACCGCAGCATTAAGGAAGCGCTTGCAAGCAATAAGCCTGCATACCTGCTTACTTCTACAATACTTAGTCCTACTACAAAGGATGTTATAGCCCAGTTTACTGCAAAGTATCCTACAGTGAAACACGTTATGTATGACGGTGTTTCTTACTCTGGCATGCTGCAGGCAAACGAAGCAAGCTACGGCAAACGTACCCTGCCTACTTATCATTTCGATAAGGCGCAGACTATCGTAAGCCTTGGTGCCGATTTCTTGGGTACATGGCTTTCTCCTATAGAATTTGCAAAAGCTTATTCTAAAGGCCGTAAGCTGAGCGCGAAGGAATTACGCTCTTCAAAACACTACCAGGTCGAGTCTATTCACACCATTACCGGTGCGAACGCTGACCATCGTGCTACCTGCAAGCCATCTGAAACAGGTGTAATAGCAGTAGCCCTTTACAATGCTGTAGTAAATGGCACAGCGCCAGCGCTGAGCAGTAAAGCACTGAATGAACTGGTGACCAAAGCTGCTGCTGATCTGAAGAAAGGCAACGGTATGGTGGTTTGCAGTTCTAACGATGTAGCCGTACAGACTGTAGTAAATGCAATAAATGATAAGATTGGTGCTAATGGCACTACTATCAACTGGTCTGTGACCAGCAATAATAAACAGGGTATAGATGCTGATATGGTAAACCTGGTAGCTGCAATGAACGCAGGTCAGGTAGGTGCTATATTCATGCACGGTGTTAACCCTGTATATGATTACTACGATTCAAAGAGTTTCGCTGTAGGTCTTTCTAAAGTGCCGGTAACAGTTTCTTTCGCTGACCGCATGGATGAAACTGCGCAGAAATGTAAATACATAGTTCCTGATCATCACAACCTGGAAAACTGGGGTGATGCAGAACCTAAGCCAAACTACTTCAGCTTACAGCAGCCAGGTATCGCACCGTTATTCAAGACGCGTGCTTTCCAGGATAGCTTGTTGGTGTGGGCAGGTGCTACTACCAACTATGCTGACTACTGGAAGAACTACTGGATGACCAAACTAGGTGGCCAGGCTAATTTTGATAAGGCGTTGCAGGATGGTATAATAGAACCAGCCGGTGAAATGGCTAATGGCGGTGCGGCGTTTACAGGAAATGTAAGCGATGCAATGGCCAAGATACAAGCTAAGAAAGGTGGTGACCTGGAACTAGTGATGTATGAAAAAGTGGCTATAGGCCGCGGCGGCGCATGGAGCAACAACCCATGGCTGCTTGAAATGCCGGATCCGATCACCCGTGCTACATGGGACAACTATGTATGCGTTTCTCCTGCAAGAGCTAAACAGCTGAATGCAGAGCTTACGGGCCACAATGAAGTGGATGAAAAGAAGAGAGTATTAAAAGTAAAAACTAATAACTACGAAGTGCTGCTGCCTATAGTTGTAGTGCCAGGTATGCACAACGATGTTATAGCAATAGCAGTTGGTTACGGTCGCGATGCTAAAGTTGGTCGTGCCGCAGCTAATACAGGTAAAAATGCTTATCCGTTCGTTACTTACAACGGGCAAACATTCGAAACTTACAACCCTAGTGTATCAGTTGAAAAGACAGATACATTCTATGAAGTAGCAATCACACAGACACATTCCAGCTACGAAGCTCGTCCTATCATACACGAATATACACTTGAAGAATTCAGCAAAGATCCTCAGGTGCTGTTGAAAGAACGCCGTGCTGCACTGGCTGAATTTGCGAAGCTGCCGGGTGATGAAGAAAAAGAAGGTGGTGAAGGCAATATGAGCCTTGCAGAAGCAGATGCAGCTGCAAATAAAATGGATGAAGACTTCAGACTGAATGGTACTTTATATCCTAGCTATGAGTCTCCGGGCATTCACTGGGGTATGTCAATAGACCTGAACAGTTGTATCGGTTGCGGTGCCTGCGTAATA
>JBQCEX010000526.1:0-4387 GCA_051959855.1 Flavipsychrobacter sp.
TTACTATATCTTCCGGCTCCGCCATTCTTCCCTCTCCTATCAGGCCACTTGCCAGCTCACCATGCCCTACTGGTATAATATAGTTTCCGTAACTGCGCACCTGCTGCAAATTGCGCCGGGTACTGGCATGCAGCCACATATCCTCGTCCATTGCCGGTGCTATAAAAACAGGGCTCCTTGCCGAAAGATATACTGCACAAACCAGGTTATCGCATAGGCCATTTGCTAGTTTTGCTAATGTATTGGCACTGCAGGGTGCTATTACCATGGCGTCAGCCCATAATCCCATTTCTACATGGTTATTCCAGGCTGCTCCATCGCTCACATTACTGGCTACGGGATGCTTCGATACCGTGGCAAGCGATAACGGGCTTATAAACTGCTCCGCAGCAGGCGTCGTTATCACTCTTACATCTGCACCTGCCTTTATCAGCAGGCGCACCAGTTGTGGTGTTTTATAAGCAGCTATACTGCCTGTTACTGCAAGTACGATCTTTTTACCGGCTAAATGCATGTAGAATTATTATACTATAAACCTTCGCGGCTAGCTATGCAAGTTACATTTTTTAGGGCAGTTCCCTGTTTCCGAGCTTCTATCTTACCAAAATTTTAATATCTCCCAGCTGCCTTCCGGCACAGTCAGGACAGGTAGCTACTATATCGGTAAAGCTAACGAAGGTATTTGCCGGCAATTCCTTTATAGCTTTCTTTACTTCTATAGGTATAAAAATACCCTGCACAGGTATTGATATATCCTTGTCTTTATAATGTGCTTTAAATGTATACTTCTGAATACGGTAAGGGTAGCTATACAATGAGTTCGGAAAGATCATCTGCAGATTGTCCTGGTTCAGCAGGTCCTTTTTTACAACCACACTATCCTTCAATAGCCCAATTTTAGCCTTGGGTTCAGGTATATTGGCGCCAATAAAGCTTACTTCTTTATATAGCTTGTTTGTCTTTTTGTCTACCACTATCAGCCTTAGCTTTCTGCCTGTTGTGTATGGCATTGCCAGTGCCGTAAGGGTATCGCCATTCATCTTTATATCCCCTACCCTCAGCGACCTGTCCAGGCTTTTAATTTTTAGGTTCGCTGCACTCACGCCCGGTACATAAACTTGTATCACGTTATTACCTTCTACAAATAGTACCAGGCTATCGGCACGCGAACAATAAAGATTACGCACCACTACACTATCACCCTTCCCATATACGGCTATATTAAAAAGCAGCATTGCTATTAACAAACTTTGCTTCATAGGATTTATTTTTTCATAGCTAACCTTACGATTATATATGCTAAGATAATAAGCAGCAAAATAATAACTACGGCCTGTATGGTCCCGCCAAGATTCTTTATTTCTCTGCGCTTACGCTTCTGCGGTAGCAGCTGCTTTTTTAATGTATGATTTAGCCTGTCTGTTACAAATTTCGCTTCTGTCGGCTGCAACTCTTTTAGCCCTTCCATGGCATCGCTTTCCATACCCTCTTCGGCCAGCCATTGCTCTACCTCATGCTGTTCTTCCGGCGTCAACCGCCCTTCCAGGTAAGCCATCAGCTTATCTTCAGGCAGCTTGCCTTTATTATCTTGCCATATGTCTTTCAGCTCGCTCATTTACGTTCGGCCAGTTTTTTCTCCATTATTAGTTTCAGGTTCCGCTTCCCGTTTTGTATATAGCTTTTTACTTGTTCAAAGCTAAAGCCTGTTTGTTCCATTATTTGCTGGTAGCTTTGCTTCTGTAGGTAAAATAATACAATTGCCTGTCTTTGCACATCATTCAGCTCTTTCAGTGCTGCCTCCATTTGGTCCAGGCTATGATCTTTCTGCCGCAGCTCATCTTTATTATTTTCTGCAGCTACATTTTGAAGCCACTCATCATTTATAAAATATGATTTGTCTCTTAATATTTGCAAACAATGATTACGCATCAGTATATACAGCCAGCCTTTAAAATTATGTATTTCCTCCTGAGGCAGATGGGTAAGCGCTTTCTCAAATACCTGTTGCACAGCGTCCTGTGCCAGCTCTTTATCTTTCAAATATTTCATGGCCACACCCAGCAGCAACATAGTATAGCGTTGCAGCAGGTAGCCAAGCCAGGTATTATCCTTGCTTGTCCTGTAGGCCTGCAAGAGCTCTTCATCGCTTAGTTTACTATGTTGGTGATAGCTTTCCAAGGGTAGCTTCTTATAGTAAAGATCACAAAATCCTTGAATTCCATACATCAGATGATATTTAGATGATCCGTTCTTTTTTTCTTTTTAATAATGTAGGTTTGCACCGTTATTTCAAGACCTCACAATAACTTTAATTTAATATGAATTTCCAACTCACAGAAGAGCAGATTGCAGTACAGATGGCAGCCCGCGATTTTGCAATGAACGAATTACTTCCTGGCGTTATCGAGCGCGATGAAAAACAAAAGTTTCCTGCTGAACAGATAAAAAAGCTAGGTGAACTTGGCTTTCTCGGCATGATGGTCGATCCTAAGTATGGTGGTTCGGGAATGGATACTGTTTCTTATGTGCTGGCAATGGAAGAAATATCTAAAATAGATGCTTCTACCTCTGTTTGTATGAGTGTCAATAATTCGCTCGTATGCTGGGGCCTGGAAAAATATGGTAATGAAGAGCAAAAGCAGAAATATCTTACTCAGTTAGCTTCCGGCCAGAAACTAGGCGCATTTCTGCTTAGCGAGCCTGAAGCTGGCTCCGACGCTACTTCTCAGCGCACAACTGCCGAAGACAAAGGAGATTACTATTTATTGAATGGCACTAAGAACTGGATCACCAATGGTAATTCAGCATCTTACTATTTAGTTATCGCTCAGACTTATCCTGAAAAAGGACATAAGGGTATCAACGTTTTAATCGTTGAGAAAGATAGCCCTGGCGTTACCGTGGGCGCTAAAGAAAATAAGCTGGGTATTCGCGGTAGCGATACACACAGCATCATGTTCCAGGATGTAAAGGTGCCAAAGGAAAACCGCATAGGCGATGATGGCTTCGGTTTCACATTTGCTATGAAGGTGCTTGCCGGTGGCCGCATAGGTATTGCTGCTCAGGCACTGGGTATTGCCAGCGGCGCTTACGAACTGGCTTTGAAGTATTCTAAAGAACGTAAAGCTTTCGGTACAGAAATCTCTAATCACCAGGCTGTTGCATTCAAGCTTGCGGATATGGCCACAGCTGTGGAAGCTGCCCGTTTGCTTTGCCTGAAAGCAGCATGGACAAAAGACCAGGGGCAGGATTATACATTGTCTGCATCAATGGCTAAGCTGTACGCATCTGACATTGCACAGTGGGTAACTAACGAAGCCGTTCAGATACATGGCGGCTACGGCTATGTAAAGGAATTCCATGTAGAACGCCTAATGCGCGATGCTAAGATCACCCAGATCTACGAAGGCACCAGTGAGGTGCAACGCATCGTTATCAGTCGTACCGTATTGAAAGGCTAAGATTTAGACTAAATAATATTTAAAAAGCTGAACATAATGTTCAGCTTTTTTTATGTATTACAGTCTGGTTATATTGCATTTTTCATTTATTTTTCCTTTCTTACAGTAACTTTTAGTTACTATCGTTGGAATATCAACAACTAATTGTTACAGTTGTTAACCTTATAAATGTTATCCGGAATGGTAAAACTTATTACATTCTGCTTTCTTTTCTTATTTCTCATAGCTGGCGGCTCTACTGCTATCGCACAAACACCGGTAATTTCTGTTAGTGGCACCAGGTGCCCTGGCAGTATACTTACTTGTTATAGCAATCTCACTCCTGCCAAAATTGTTTGGAAGCAAGGCTCAACTATTCTGCAAACAGATTCAGCTGTATGGCAGCCGAATGCGTTTACGTCCGTTGGAGTAACTGATACTCCTGGCACAACCGGCGCTTACCTGCACGGCCCAAATGCTGTTTTCGTCGACAAGCATGGCAATATCTATGTAGCTGACAAACTAAATGCCCGTATACAAAAACGTACTGACTCAACCATTCTTACAGTCGCAGGCACCGGCACTGCTGGCAGTTCTGCAAAGCAGTTGAATAATCCTTCCGGCATTTATGTAGATACTGCAGGCAATATATACATAGCTGATGCAGGAAATAACCGTATTCAGAAATGGAAGCAAGGCGATACTATTGGCACTACGGTAGCGGGTAACTCTTCTGGCAGCTCAGGCAGTACCGCATCATTACTGAATAACCCCACTGCTGTTTTCAGAGATGCTACCGGCAACTTATACATTGCTGATGCAGGTAATAACCATACAGACCAACCAATCACATATAACGCTCCAATCACAAAATATAACCAACGGCGATTTACTTTGTCGCCCAATTTCATAAAAATAAAATACGTAGATAAAGTTGAAATTACAAA
>JBQCEX010000527.1:0-2734 GCA_051959855.1 Flavipsychrobacter sp.
GATATTTCCAACAGGGTCATACCAGTATTTTAAATCCTGCAGCACAGTATTGTCGCTGCTACGGGTAGTTTTTATCTCAGTAACCCTGAAGGTATTGGCATCATAAGTATAAGCAGTGGTGGTAGTATTGGTAACTGTGCCACCTCCGTTTTGATACGCCTCCTGCACTTTTTGCCGCTGGCCTTTGGCATCGTATGTAATGCCGCTGATTATAGTGCTGCTGAGGCCATGAATGTTTACAATACCCACGCTATATAAAAGCCCCGTTTTTTCGTAGGCATAGGTGGTGACGCCATTATCCGGTGTGGTAATAGTTACCGGGCGATTGAGCGCATCGTAGGTCATGGCCGTAGTATAGGTAGCTGTTTCCATGGCTACCGAGCCTATCGTGGTCCAGTCAGGGTGATGCGTATAGTCTGCTACATATTGCCGCACCTTGGTATTGTGGTTGCCTTTAAAATCATATGATGGTATGGTAGTTAATCCTGCACCGTCATAAACTTTATATGGCATGCCTTTTAGATTAGCCGCAGCAGCGCCGCCAACACCTTCGCCATATACGGTCACTTCTAATACCTTCGTGCCTCCGCTGGATGGGGTAACATCTTTCTGTGAAGGCCTGCGCAATTGATCATAATGAAAATGGAATTGCCTGTTATCGGCATCCCAGGTATAAAGGGGCTGGCCGGCTACGTCTCCAAGTATATGCTGTGCGCCGCTATCCATGCTTACCTGCCTGATAATGCCTTTCAGCATATCATGCCTGTAAGCAATAGGGGTAAGTCCACGGGCATCCTGTATGGCAAGCCTGTTGCCTAAAACGTCGAGCACTACGTAGCTTTCAAATGTAGGGTCTGTAACCCATGTGCCGCTGACCAGATGCCTGTTTTGCTGTACCGTATAGAAAGGTTGTGCGAGCGTATCAAAATGTATGGTAGTTGGCGTGTTGTAATGCTGTGTGGCTTTGGCTGCGGCATCTGCCTCTTCAGCAATGCTACTGAGCGGACCACTGCCGGTTCTTGCAGCATACCAGGCACTATCATTCACCGTGTCATTGTTGTCGTAGGCAACCTGCAACCAGGCATTCCATGTGGTTTTCGTAAAGCTGCCATCAGGTATGTCCGTCTGAATAACTCTGCCAACAGGATCGTAGTGCACGCGCGGGCTGACGCCTGCGGAGGCAGCCTGCAAGGCAGGGTCGTAGGCGAAGCTGCTGCTGTAGTAGGGCACGTATTGCAGCACTACATTGCCTTTGTTATTATAAACGGTTTTGCCACTGCCTATCCAACGTACAGCACCGGTAGAAGGATCATTAGCTGCCTGTACCTTATGCATGGCTACCCTGCCAAAACCATCGGTATAGGTAATACGCAACTGCATAGGGCTATTACTGTTTACCGCATAATGTTGTTCACGTCCTATCATGGCAACAGCTATAGGGCTTGTATTCAGGTTATACACGCAACGCCAGGTAGCACTTTCAAGGAGGTTGGCGGCATTGCCTTCAGGGTCGCTCCAGAATGCAGCCTGATACCCAAGGTCTGTTGTGGCGTCGGGGTTCATGCTTGTCAGGTTGTCGCCCTCCGTTCCGGTACCTTTCCCTCTTAATGCCATAGCAACGGGCATACAGAGCTCATCATAAATAATATCGCTGATGTTCGTGTTGGGGTCTATTATTTCTGTTGGCTGCAGGCAGCGGAAGTCGTAGCTGTTTACAGTAGTTACATTGCTGAGCGCATCAGTTTCTGAGGCAGGCAGCAGGTAGTAACTTCCCCAATAGGTTATACTGGTCTGATTACCCCATGGATCTGTAAAGCCAACGGGACTATAAAAGGTATTGGCAGCAGATGGGGTAATGCTATATTGTATGGTGCCGCCAGGCAGCCAATAGTTGTTGGTATTGGCGCTGGCAAATGGGGTAATTGTATCTTCCCTTAGGTAGCCACCTTCTGTCATCATGCTATTGGTCACCAGGCTGCCATAGGCATCAGTGATCATAGCATTGGTCATTGCCAGCTGATATTGCTGGTAAGGCAGACCTAAAGATTGCATGGTGCCCAGCGTAAGTGCAGCCGAAGTATCATCCTTCAGATACACTGTACGGTGCAGGCTAAGGAATCTTTTCTGAGGTATGGTAGCAGATGGTGTAGCGGAATAATCTATTTCATTTGCTCCTGTAATGGCGGCATAAGCGCTTTGCAGATTAGCAGGCAACCATAAGCCCGCAGGCACAGATAAGCTTGTAAGCTGATAGGATTTGCTTTCGTAAGGTTCGCGCAGGCGATAGTTGTCCGTTGGTCCAGTGCTATCAATCACATCATTTGTAAAAGCATTAACGGTATAGGTAACCAGCATTACCTGCTGTGTGCTGGCCACTACCGATGGCGTGCCGGCAGGAATGGCAGCAGCAGCACGCGGATAGGCTACTTTAGCTGATTCCAGCACATTGCCGTACTGATCTACATTAAGGGTCAGATCATGCAGTATGCGGGCATCCGCAGCATTGCGCTCGCAGTGCCATACAATATTTTCCTGCTGGTGACTGAAGAAGCCTGCGTACAGATTACCCCACAGGTTTTGTACCAGCTTTACAATGTAGCTATTGGCAGTAACACTGTATGGTATGCCTTGCTGCGGGCTGCCATCGAGGGCATATATTTCCTGTCTGAGGGGAGAACTTTTCAATGCACGATGCGCCTCTCTTGTTTCCTGCGCATTAAGACCTGCAGGGTAG
>JBQCEX010000528.1:0-4629 GCA_051959855.1 Flavipsychrobacter sp.
TTGCTTTTCGCGGGCGGTGATGGATGCAGCGGTTCTGTTGCCATTTTTGCCCCAAAGGATATATTCGAGCGGATGGAAGCCACGTAATGACAGCGTACCGAGGCTTTGAATATCTGTAAGACTGAGCGGATTGCCAGAGGCCAAAAGAGAATCGAGCTGAACGTTGTCTACGGGCCAGGTATCCATCTGGGGGTCGTAGTTATCATCCTCCACAGGGCCAAAGAGAAAACCTTCGCACTGCTCCCAGCCCTGGCGCACATCGCGCCAGCCCTGACGGGCTGCCTGTAAATTAGCATCTGTAGGACTGGCATTCAGCTGTACAATAGCTGAATTGAAAGAGGCAGCCTTGAGCTGAAGGTTATTGTATTGTGGTAAGGCAATTTTCTGAACGAAATCATTCAGCACTTCGCCTTCCAAGGTGGTGTAGTCTTCTGTGCTTGTATTGTTGCTTGCTTTATGGCATGCCTGTAGCAGCAGGGCAGTGCCCAGCAGGATGAATAGCGTTTTTTTCATAGTGGTTATCTAACTAGCGTGATCAATAAATTGTCGTTTTCTGTTCTGACAGGTAAATGAATGAGTGTTTTTTCCGCAGGGCCTTTAAGGACATTGCCATCCTTATCGAACTGGCTGCCGTGGAGGGTGCAATAGTAGGTGTCTCCGGTTTTGGTAAGGGGCTGGCCGGCGTGTGTGCACATAAGAACCATGGCATGATAGGTACCATCCGGATGTTTTAGTACAGCGAGATCGTAATTGTAGTTATTCACCCGCACTATTTTGGTGCTGCTTTGATCGAAATCGGACAAAGGGATCTTAACGAGGTTTTTGCTGTCAGCACTTGTTTTTACGACACCAAGTGAGGTAGCACAGGATTGCAATATAGAAGTAAGCAGGAAGCCAGAGCCAATAGCTGCACACAAACCGCAAGAACTCTTTATAAAATCTCTTCTGTCCATAGTTTAAAAAGAATAGCCGACACCAATATTAAGGAATGTATTGTTTTGGTTGTAAGGAAGGGCTGCCGGATTAGGATTTAGTACAAGGTCAGGGTTTTGAGGGCCTGTGTGCATAAGGCGTACGTCAGCCTTAATTACCACATTAGGTATAGGCAGGTAACCAAAGCCAGCTATAAGGTGTGATTGTTTTTCGGTGCCATCATACACGCCGTTTGAAGGTGTTTGTGCATTCAGGTCAAACATTTCGTAGCGGGCAAATATGTTGAATTGCTGCGATCTCCATCTATTGCTATGTGCGGTAGCAAGGAGGTTATATGCCAATTCTGCATAAGCGCCATACATCTGCTCAGGTACATTGTTAGCATAAGCACGATTGATAGCAGATGCGTCCGGTATAGCAACCAGTGTACCTAATGCTTTCGCCGAAAATCCTTTGTTGCTATATTGGATATCAGCTTCGCCCAAGTAAAGCGGCGTGCCCATAAAGCCAGAATTTAGCTGCAGGCTGTCAGATTGACGAGGACTTAGTGTGTTAGTACCGCCTGCATAGCCCGATACCTGGAATTTGAAGTTGCCGGCGAAGTATTGCACTGCAGCGGTGATAGCGAGGTTGTTAGCACCGGCAAGACGTCCTTCTGCTCTGCCCTCCTGTATACCAGTGCCATGTTCGAAATCAGCAGAGTTTAATCCGCTGACCAGGGCAATTGAATAAGTGAATGGCGCTGTAGCTGTCTGGCCATAAAAACCAACACCCAGTTCGCGCCAGGTAGCCGGTATTACCATAGTTTCAACCAAGGGTCTTTCAACACCATTAAAATTAATAGGCAGGTGATTCTCATTCAGTATACCTATCCTTGGAACAAAAAGCCCTGCTACAATGTATTGGCGTGGATTGAGGCTAAACTTAAGGTAAGCCTGCTCCATAGATATCTCGCCACCGGGTTCGCCACCTGCAATTTTTGCATCTTCTACTTCAAGTTCTGAAAAGAAAGCGATACGACTATTGAACTGGTGGCCTACGAAAAGCACTGCTCGATTGAGATTGAGCGTTGCATTATGTGCATCAAAGTTGCGCTGATAAGAGGCGTCGCCATAGCCGGAAATCACTGTTTTGGCGTGAGCACTGAGACCTGAGTTAAGTGAATCTTCACCTGTATTAGCTATTAGCTGTTGTGCAGGTGTTTGTTTGAATTGCTGCTGAGCAAATAATGATTGAGTAAATAGTAAGGTTGCTGAAAGTAAAATTATGTTACGCATGTGTGGTTATGTAAATCGAGGTGCAAAGAAACCACCATCTTTGTTTTTCCCTTTTTATAAATGGGAATAATTGTTTTCTAAAACAGGAAATGTGTACAGGTCGCTTATAGCCAATGTATTAGAATTGTCATTTTATAATTGTTTTTAATGAAATTTTTAAGGTTTTAGCAAAATTTTATGCTGTCAAATACATAATTTTGTTGGGATACAAAGGTTTTTACGGAGGACTGTCTTTTAATTCATTAAATAACTTATGGTAAAGAAACTGCTTAACAGTTTGGTTTTGACGGTAGTGGTGTGTGGTTTATCTGTAGCTGCAAATGCACAGGATGACATGCAAACTTTTCGCAATTTTCAATTTTCATGCAGCCGTGTTGCGCAGGCATGTACCCGGTATAATGATACCATAGGTAAAGAGTTTGAAAGAAGAGGTATAAGCTATCCTGCAAAGGATATTTTCCTTCGTGTATTTAAGGCACAGAATGAAATGGAGCTATGGGCCAGGAATGATGCCAGTAGTGAGTATAAACTTGTAAAACTTTATCATATCTGTGCTCTTTCGGGTATACTTGGCCCTAAGCGTACAGAAGGCGACAGACAAGTGCCGGAAGGCTGCTATTTTATAGATGAATTTAACCCTAAAAGCGACTTTTATCTATCACTCCTCTTGAACTACCCTAACTATTCTGATATGGTGCAGGGTGACAAGCAAAAGCCAGGCGGTGACATATATATACATGGTGGATGCGTAACCGTAGGTTGCATGCCTATGACTGATGAAGGGATACAGGAACTATATGTGATATGCCTGAATGCTAAATGTGCCGGAGATACTTATATACCAGTGCACATATATCCTACAAGATTTACTAAGGCCGGTCTCAACTTCCTGGGCCGAGAGTATGGCAAAGATGAGGAAAAGCAGAAATTCTGGGTAAACCTGAAAACTGACTACGACTATTTTGAAAAGAACCACAAATTACTACCGGTAATGTACACACCGGATGGCAAATATGTATTTGGTAATTAATATGCCAATTTTTAGCAGTTCGTAAAACAATAAAGCTAAATTTGCGTTTGTAGTAAGAAATTTTCTATTGTCCTATGCACAAACGTTTTTTAAGCAGCAATATCTTCCGTGGAGGGCTTATTGCTGCTTTTATTTTTGTTGTGTATTTCCTGAGCTCCTGCGAGAAAGAAGTGCACATAAACCTAGCATCCAGTCCGCCATCATTAGTTGTTGAAGGGCAGATAGAAAACGGACAATGGCCCTATGTAATACTCACCAATTCCATAGGCTTCTTCTCGAAAATAGACCTCAGCACTTTTCAGAACAGTTTTGTGCATGGAGCAAAGATTACTGTGTCAGATGGTTCGACCAGCATTGTGCTACGAGAATACTCGGTAGATACCAGCGGCGGGAATAAGCTATATGTCTATACAATAGACAGTGCTGATAAAGCAGCTCTGAACTTTAAAGGTGAAGTAAATAAGTTCTATTCTTTAAAAATTGAATATAACGGGCAGACATATACTTCTGTAACTAAAATACCTACACCTATTCCTATTGATTCGCTGACAGCTAAGGAGCCGCCGGTTATCAGTACTGATAACCCTAATGAAATGCAATTATTCATCCATTTTAAAGATCCTGATACAATTGGTAACTATGCCAGGTATTTTACCAATAAAAACCATGAAGGGTACTTTAATGGCGAAGCATTTTCTGATGTAATAGCTAATGGTGTGTATGAAAATTTGCGTATAAGGCCCGGGTATAATCCAATAAATCCTGATAGCACCTCATTAAATATTTTCAATAAAGGAGATACCATTTCAGTAAAATGGAGCTCAATAGATAATGGGGTTTATACATTTTTGAATACGCTTGCTTTTGCGCAAAATGCCATAGGTAATCCATTTTCCACTCCTATTAACGCAAAAAGCAATATCAGCAACGGCGCCTTAGGCTGCTGGGCAGGATATGGCAGCAGTATCGTAACAATTATTATCCCTAAATAAGTTATACTTTAAAAAATCTAATAGGGGTATAAGTGATTTATCAAACCAAAGGTTTGCTGCAACGATAATTCTTTCGCATTTTTGCGTGCGAAATTGAAACTTGAATATGGCTGACGTTGAAAAAGTACATTGTCTTATAATAGGATCCGGCCCTGCCGGGTATACTGCCGCTATCTATGCTGCGCGTGCTAACCTGAAACCAGTTCTATACCAGGGGTTACAACCAGGTGGACAGCTGACAATAACTACAGATGTGGAGAACTACCCCGGCTATCCTAACGGCATCATGGGGCCGCAGATGATGATAGACTTTGAGCAACAGGCCCAACGCATGGGTGCTGATATACGCTGGGGCCTTGCAACAAAAGTGGATACCAGTATAAGACCTTTTCGGGTG
>JBQCEX010000529.1:0-11490 GCA_051959855.1 Flavipsychrobacter sp.
TATCCAGTTATATGTATTAGTGCTTACAAGTGCCTGGCCTGAATGCAATTGGCCAAAGAACTCCTGATAGGATAAGGTACCGTAAGTAAGCAATATCATCAGCATACCCACCAGGAAACCAAGGTCACCTATGCGGTTCATGACGAATGCCTTCTTTGCTGCATTAGTATAATCCCTGTTCTTGAACCAGAAGCCGATAAGCAAATAAGAACAAAGACCTACACTTTCCCAACCAATGAACATAATGAGATAGTTAGCACCTAGTACCAACAACAGCATGGAGAACACGAAGAGATTCAGATAGGCAAAGTATTTTACCATACCCTCATCATGGTGCATATAGGAGGTTGAATAGACGTGTATCAGGAACCCAACACCCGTTATTACAAGCAGGAATAAAGTAGAAAGCTGATCAACCTGGAAGGTAAACGGAATTACCAGTTTGCCTGATTGTATGAAATCAAACAAATGCACCATTACAGGCGCAGTAGCATTTTTTACTTCAAAGAAGATACCCACAGAAACTACAAAGGAGGCTAAAATAGCCAGGGTGCCTATTACGCCACCTACCGACTTAGGTATCACCCTCCAGCCAATACCATTGATCAGAAACCCGATCAAAGGAAACAATGGTACTAAGTATACTAATTGCGACA
Organism: Flavipsychrobacter sp.; assembly: GCA_051959855.1. GTDB lineage: Bacteria > Bacteroidota > Bacteroidia > Chitinophagales > Chitinophagaceae > SZAS-30. Next base: position 657 of record JBQCEX010000529.1, read on the forward strand.
TATTGCTCAACCCTTGCAGGGAATTAATGCTTCAAACGATTTAAAATATTTATATCTACTGAGTGTACTTTACGATACATCATCACAATTACTGCCAAGCCTACTGCTACTTCTGCCGCTGCTACCACCATTATAAAGAACACAAATATCTGCGCTGAGGCATCAACATACATTTTGGAAAATGCAACCAGCAATAGGTTCACGGCATTTAGCATCAGCTCTATGCACATGAATATAATAATGGCATTGCGACGCATCAGGGTACCCATGATACCGATGCAAAACAAAGCCATGCTTAAAAACAAATAATATTGTATTGGCATATTCGTAATTGCCCTGAAGGGCTATTGTTTTTCTTACTTAATTATTCAGCACTTTCTACAGCAACTGCTTCCTCTTTCTTACCTATCACCACGGCACCTATCATTGCGCTAAGGAAGAGTACACTGCTTATTTCAAATGGTAACACGTATTGGGTGAACAATACCTTACCCAGGTTAGCGATCAGTCCTATATCTGTAGCTTCCTTGTCTATCACAGACATAGAAGCAGTACGTAATGCTGCCAGTATTACCAGGAACAGGATACCTCCTGCTATCATGCCGGCAAGCTGCAGCAGTTTGCTTTTCTGCGGCTCTACATCCGCATTCAGGTTCATCAGCATGATAACAAATAGAAACAGTACCATGATAGCACCTGCATACACTATAATGTTTACTATAGACAGGAACTGCGCATTGAGTAATAAGTAATGGCCGGAAATGGCAAAAAATGTTGCGATCAGGAACAATACACTGTTGATCGGATTGCGGCTAAGGATGACACCAAGTGCACAGCCTATAGCCATAATAGTAAGGAACCAGAATAATACCTCGTAGATGCCCATATTATTTATTGCCTTGCTCTTGTTTTTGAGGGTGAGGAATTAACAGGTCGTCTTTTTTATAGATGAAGCCCTCACGTGCATAGTTAGCAGGCATCACGGTTTCACTCAGGTACACGGCATCTTTAGGGCAGGCTTCTTCACAAAAGCCACAGAATATGCAGCGCAGCATGTTTATTTCATACTTGGCAGCATACTTTTCTTCGCGGTATAGATGCTCTTCACCCGGCAGGCGCTCTGCAGCTTCCATTGTTATTGCTTCTGCAGGACAAGCCAGTGCACAAAGGCCACAGGCTGTACAACGTTCACGGCCTTCTTCATCCCTGTTCAGCACATGCAGCCCACGGAATACCGGGCTGAACGGACGTTTTTCTTCAGGATATTTTACAGTAGCCTTCTTCTTGAATATATGGCCCAGCGTAATGCTAAGACCTTTGAATATAGCAGGCAGGTACATACGCTCCCCGAAGGTCATCGGGCTGCGGTCCACTGCTGCTGCTCTGTTAGTTAGTTTTTCCATTGTTATATTACTTTATTACCCACAAAATCACAGCACCTGTGATTACCATATTCACTAATGCTAATGGTATCAGGGATCTCCATCCCAGTTTCATCAGCTGATCATAACGGAAGCGTGGCAAAGTCCAGCGCACCGCCATGAAGAACAATATCATAAAGATCACTTTTGTGATCAGTACAAGCACACATATCAGGGAGAATATACCCGGGCTTACACCGGCAGCAACTTTATCCATATATGGGAAGTTGTAACCACCCCAGAACAATGTGATAAGTATAGCAGAGCTTACAAACAAATTGATATATTCAGCAAACAGGTAAAAACCAAGTTTCATTGATGAGTACTCCTGGTGATAACCCATGTTCAGTTCGCTTTCCGCTTCAGCCAAGTCAAACGGTGCTCTGTTCAGCTCAGCAAAGCTGCATACAAGGAATATCAGGAAGCCTAATGGCTGTTTGAAAAAGTTCCAGGTAAACCAGTGACCATTCCAGAAGCCATGCTGCTGCGCTACTATTTCACGCAGGCTCAATGAACCTGTCATCATAAGCAGTGCAATAAGGCTGATACCCATAGCCAATTCATAAGAAATGGCCTGCGATGCAGAACGGATACTACTTAAAAGAGAGAATTTATTGTTAGACGCCCAGCCACCCAGCATAATACCATATACACCAAGGCTCACTACACCAAACACGAACAGGATACCTATATTAATATCTGCCACTTGCAACGATACTGTATGCCCGTTTGCCAGTGTAAAGTCCGGCCCCCATGGCACAATAGAGCTGGTCATAAGCGCTGTAAGCATTGCCAGGCAGGGACCAAGTATGAACAGGAACCTGGTAGATCTGTCCGGTATTATTTCTTCTTTAAAGAAAAGTTTTAAACCATCAGCCAGGGGTTGCAGCAAGCCGAAGGGCCCCGCACGGTTTGGTCCCACACGGTCCTGCATTACAGCAGCCACCTTGCGCTCGGCCCAGGTGGCATACATAGCCACACCCAGCGAACCACCCAGGATTACTGATATGAGAATAATTTTCTCTATTATGAACGCTGTATCAATTTGCAGTAACAGCATAATGGCGCAAAAGTAATTAGTTAGTTAAAAAATTAGTAGTCTTTCTTTTGTTGTCGGCAAATTCTTTCTCCTCAACATCCTTGCGACGCTCCCTTCAGCGCCGGCATTACTATTAACATTATCCTTTTCCCAATAACTTACTAGGTTCAAAATCAGGAGAATGTGCCGGACCTTCTATCTTCGACAGGTCCACTTCCGGCTTGTTTACATCACTTATGGAGTGTATGTCCATTTTCAGCACAGGTTCCTTGCCTATCACCTTATCTATCAGCACATGCGGTTTTTCAGTGTGTTCATAATGTCCCTGGGCTATTACACTGCTGCGCCTTACATGCGAAGGGCCTTCTATTACCCAATCCTTCACCTCTTTTTTATGGAAGCGGCAATCGTTACAGATCCATTCTTCCACCTCACCCCACTGGTCTTTGCGCGCAGTTACACGAAAAACTTCATCGCCACGCATCCATAGGCGCACCTTACCACTGCAGGTAGGGCAGTCGCGATGTGCATCTACGGGTTTAGTAAACCATACACGGTTCTTAAAGCGGAATGTTTTATCTGTTAACGCACCTACAGGGCATACATCTATTACATTACCTATAAACTCATTATCCAGCGCTTTCCCCAGCAATGTGCTTATTTCGGAATGTTCGCCACGGTCCAGTATTCCATGTTCACGTTTGCCTGTCAGCTGGTCAGCAGTGAATACACAGCGATAGCATAGTATGCAGCGCGTCATATGCAGCTGTATATACGGCCCTATATCTTCCTTTTCAAAAGTGCGTTTCTCAAATTCAAACCTAGTTCCTTCAGTACCATGCTCATAGCTAAGGTCCTGCAGATCGCACTCACCTGCCTGGTCACACACCGGGCAATCCAGCGGGTGATTCAGCAACAGGAATTCTACTACACCCTTTCGTGCATCCAGTACTTTATCCGATGTAATATTTTTCACTTCCATGCCATCCATTACCGTAGTGCGGCAGCTTGCCACCAGTTTAGGCATAGGACGCGGATCTTTTTCTGAGCCTTTGCTTACTTCTACAAGGCAGGTACGGCATTTACCACCGCTTCCCTGCAGCTTGCTGTAGTAGCACATGGCAGGCGGAGTAACATCACCACCTATCATTCGCGCAGCATTCAGTATAGTAGTACCGGCTGGTACCTCTATAGTGATGTTGTCAATTGTTACTTTAAATTTTGGTGCCTGTTCAGACATATTATTCTCCTTTGTGCTGAACTATTAGTTCTTTTTAATTAAAATATTTTTACGCTACAGTAGGAACGTGTATAGGATCAGCATAATGCGCCAGTCCATAGTTCCTAGTCTGTGATTCTTCAGGGTTCAGAATATGCCATTCAAATTCATCCCTGAAGTGCCTGATGGCTGCAGCTACCGGCCATGCAGCAGCATCGCCCAGCGGGCATATGGTATTACCTTCTATTTTACGTTGTATATCCCATAGCAGGTCTATATCACTCATCTTTCCTTTACCATATTCTATGTTCTTCAGCAGCTTGTACATCCAGCCTGTTCCTTCACGGCATGGGCTGCACTGTCCGCAGCTTTCGTGGTTGTAGAAGCGGGCCAGGGTCATGGTATGGCGTACTACGCATTGGTCTTCGTCCAGCACTTCAAAGCCACCCGACCCCATCATGGTACCGGTAGCAAAACCGCCATCAGACAGACTTTCGTAATTCATCATACGCGTTTCGCCCTTTGCTGTTTTCAGCAGCAGGTTAGCAGGCAGTATAGGTACTGATGACCCACCCGGGATACAAGCCTTCAGACGTTTGCCTTTAGGAATACCACCGCAATATTCATCGCTGAAGATGAACTCTTCAACGGAGATGGTCATATCTATTTCATATACACCCGGCTTATTAATATTGCCGCAAGCAGACAGCAACTTTGTACCAGTTGATCTGCCCACACCTATCTTCGCATATTCTTCACCACCCATATTTATGATAGGCACTACAGCCGCCAGTGTTTCCACATTGTTTACCACTGTAGGGCGCATCCATGCCCCCTGCACAGCCGGGAATGGTGGTTTGATACGCGGATTGCCGCGTTTGCCTTCCAGGCTTTCTATCAGCGCAGTTTCTTCACCGCATATATACGCACCCGCACCGCGGTGTACATATATTTCACAATCGAAGCCTGTTCCTAATATATTCTTGCCCAGCCAGCCATTATTCTTGGCTTCTGCTATCGCTTGTTCCAGTATTTCTGCTACCCAGGCATATTCGCCACGTATGTATATATAGGTAGCGTTAGACCCCAATGCAAAGCTCCCCACGATCAATCCTTCGATGAGCAGGTGAGGAATGAATTCCATCAGGTAGCGATCTTTAAAAGTACCGGGCTCAGATTCATCTGCATTACATACCAGGTGACGGGGCACTCCTTCCGGCTTAGCCAGGAAGCTCCACTTCATGCCTGTAGGGAAACCCGCACCACCACGTCCACGTAGGCCGCTCTTCTTCACTTCTTCCACTATTTCGTCGGGCGTCATTTTCAGCGCCTTTTCTACTGAGCGGTAGCCGCCATGCTTACGGTAGGCATCGTAATAACGGATACCTTCCACATGTGCATTTTCTAATAATAATTTAAGTCCCATAAAAACCCAACCTCAAAAGAGGTCAATCATTTTTAAAATTGTTTATTATCAAACTCTTGCGAGCCTTATAACTTCATGCTGTATATATATTCTTCCATCAGCCCGAAGAACTGGTCGTCCCAGCCTTCTTTATGCTCATTCATTTCTTCCTCAGTCGGCAGTCCCCTATGGTCTAATATTACCTTCGTTCCTTCCTTATCTTTCTCCAGCTTATAATGAACTTCTGATGCTGTCGTGTCTTCTGCCCAGTCTGTTGTCTTCCATGTGCAGGCCAATTCTCTGTCTGTTGCCTTCAGCACCTTTCCATATACCCAGCCATCAAACATTTCAAATCTTCCGCCCTCCTGCCTTTCTACTTTAGCCTCAGCTCCGCTCCATCTTCTTAATAGTTTTTCATCGGTTAATAGCTGCATCACTACTTCAGGCTTTGCAGGTACTATAAATTCCAGATGAATATCGTAAGCCATATCATTATGCTTTAGCCTGCGCTCTGCATTCTTCTATTATCTGGTCCACTCTTTCCTTTGTCAGGTGTTCCCTGTAAGTCTTGCCCAACTGCATCATAGGCGCATAGCCGCATGCACCGAGGCATTCAGCGGGCTTTAATGTGAAAAGCCCGTCAGCAGTTGTCTGTCCTTCCTGTATACCCAGTTTCTCTTTTATATATTCTATTATATCGTCACTACCATTCACCATGCATGGCCCCGTACGACATACCTCAAATAAATATTTACCTACAGGTTTCAGGTTGAACATAGTATAGAATGAAGCCACTTCATACACCTCAATAGGTGTTATGTTCAGCAGTTCTGCTACATAGTCCATTACAGGCACATCCAGCCAACCTCCAAATTCGTCCTGGGCTAAATGCAACACAGGTATCAGCGCACTCTTTTGTTTCCCTTCCGGGTAGCGAGTTATTATCTCCTGTACCTTGTCTAACTTTTCCTGCGAAAACTTAACCATTTATCTTTTTATAATTAACAGATGTGATATTAAGTCACACCCCATCAAACATTAATAACTACGCGTCGAGCTCACCCGCTATCACATTCAGGCTACTCAGCGCAATAACCGCATCACTCAGAAGTCCGCCTTTTATCATCTCAGGGTATGCCTGGTAATAAATAAAGCATGGTCTGCGGAAGTGCAAACGATACGGCGTACGTCCACCATCACTTATCAGGTAGTAACCTACTTCACCGTTGCCGCCTTCCACAGCATGATATACTTCGCCCGGAGGTGCATCTATTTCGCCCATCACCAGCTTAAAGTGATAGATAAGCGCTTCCATCTTTGTATATACATCTTCCTTAGGTGGAAGGTGATAACGGTCAGCCTCCTTAGCGTAGAATACATTTTTCTGATCAGGGAATTCTTTCTCTATCGCTTCTATTTTTTCCAGCGCCTGGCGTATGATGCTGTAACTCTGCCACATTTCATCATTACGCACCATATAGCGGTCATATACATCACCTGTTGTACCTACAGGAATAGTAAATTCAAAATCCTCGTAAGAACTATATGGCTGCGCTACGCGCACATCATAGTCCACGCCTGCAGCACGCAGGTTAGGCCCTGTAAAGCTGTAGCTCAATGCCCTTTCTGCACTTATTGGTCCCGCACCTATACAACGATCCATGAAAATACGGTTGCGGTTCATCAGGTTTTCAAATTCTTTCAGTGCCTTTGGAAACTTATCTACAAAATTCCTGATCTTTTTAAATGCAGTTTCAGAAAAGTTGCGTTCAAAACCACCTACACGGCCTATATTGGTAGTGAGGCGGGACCCGCACACTTCTTCAAATATTTCATAGATCATTTCCCTGTACTGGAAAACATAGGTAAACCCGGTAAGGGCACCTGTATCCACAGCTATCACTGAGTTGCACACCAGGTGGTCTGCTATGCGCGACAGTTCCATTATTAGCACGCGCAGGTACTCTACGCGTTTTGGCAGCTTCAGGCCTAGTAGCTTTTCAATCGTCATATGCCAACCCATATTATTTATGGGTGACGAGCAATAATTCAGGCGATCTGTAAGCGGCGTTATCTGGTAGTAAGGACGGCGCTCTGCTATCTTTTCAAACGCTCTATGTATGTACCCTACAGTTGGCGTAGCCTCCAGTACACGTTCCCCGTCTATTTCCAGTATATTCTGAAACACACCGTGCGTTGCCGGGTGCGTAGGCCCCAGGTTTAGCGTGGTGGTTTGTTTTTGTAATGACTCTTCTGAGAGTTTTATATGATGTTCAGACATATTATAGTCCTCAACGAATTTTGTTATTAAACTACTGTTCCTCCCCTGCCAAACATTTCATCATCCTTATCTATACGCGTAGGGTCTTCCATTCTGTATTCTTTACGCATAGGGAAATAATCCATCTCATCCACATTCAGAATGCGGGTAAGGTTTGGATGACCAACGAAATTGATACCAAAGAAATCGTAAGTTTCACGCTCCATCCAGTTGGCACCTGCAAACAACTGCGTAGCTGTAAATACATCCGGTTTTTCCACCGGCACGTACACCTTCATACGCAGGCGTATATTGTTTTCCAGACTATGCAAATGGTAAATAACAGACAGTTCCTCGCCTTTCCTGTCAGGGAAATGAGCACCTGTAAGATCTGTAAGAAAACGGAAACGGAGTGTTTCGTCATCAAACAGGAACTGCATTACTTTCAGGTTCATTTCAGCAGGCGCGGTGAATGTAAGCATGCCATAAGGCTCTGCCCACTCAGTGAGCTGCTCACCAAATTTTTCCGTTAAGCGTTCTTTTATTATTTCCTTGGTCAATGCCATAAATTCAGCTCAAATAATGAAGTCAAAATCCGCAATTGAATTTTGACTTTAGTTTAGTTTTACTGTATGCCGTAAGTTTGCATCAGCTCTTTATACTGTTCACTGTTTCTTCTTCTCAGGCTTTCATTCTGCACCAGGTCCTGAAGCTTCAATATACCATCCAGTATGCCTTCCGGTCTTGGGGGGCATCCCGGCACATATACATCCACTGGTATCACCTGGTCTATACCCTGCAGCACAGAGTAAGAGTCAAATATACCACCTGTACATGCACAGGCACCTATTGCTATTACCCAGCGGGGCTCAGCCATTTGCAAATAGACCTGGCGCAAGATCGGGCCCATCTTTTTAGCTATAGTACCTGCCACCAGCAGCATATCGCACTGGCGCGGCGTGAAACCCATACGTTCTGATCCAAAACGGGCCAGGTCGTAGTTAGCACCCATGGTAGCCATAAATTCGATACCGCAACATGAGGTAGCGAACGGCAACGGCCACAATGAGTTTTTGCGGGCCAGGCCCACTACTTTATCAAATGAGGTTGCAAAAAAACCTTCCCCGGAATACCCTTTGGGCATTTCCACCATCTTCACCTTCGTATTATACTGAACCGGACGAGGCATATTCTTTAATTTTAAACTGTTTAACAATCCAAAAGCTGAAAGCGTTCATTCACAATACCCTTCGCTTCTGTTTTCAACTTAATTTTAATCTTCCCAATCTAATGCTCCCTTCTTCACTATATATATGAATCCGCACAAAAAGAAGGCCACAAACAGCAGCACTTCAATGAATCCATCCTTACCCAGGAACTTGAAATTCACCGCATAAGGATAGAAAAAGATCACTTCCACATCAAACAACACAAACAATATAGCCACCAGGAAGTATTTAATACCCATAGGTTGGCGGGCATTACCTACTGAAGGAATACCGCTTTCAAAGTTGATGAGCTTGTCTTTTGTTCTCCTTTTGGGGCCCAGCAGGTGGGTTACTGCCATCATTACTACTACAAATCCTATAGCTAGCACTAACTGTAAGGCTACCGGAAAATAATTAAATGGCGTGTTTTGGTCCACTGCCAGCAATAAAAAGTTCATAAGAGATACCCAGCTCCGAAGAGATTTTTATTAGAAGACACAAAGGTACGCTTATCAACTAAAATAGCAATGCTGATTTCTTTGTATTTAACGCTGCATTAATATCTGTCATAATAGAATGTCAATAAAAATATAAAGATTCATATCTTTATATTTAATGATTTCGTGTAATTGATTATATCCTAATAAGTTGATGATTTTTTTAATGTTTTACACCTTACCATACCAATGACATATTATTTTTCTTTACTATCTTTTCTATACTCTGCTTGTGCTTTCGCCCAGCTTCCATCTAAAGGCCTTATAGCCTGGTATCCATTTTGCGGCAATGCCAGGGACGAAAGTGGTAACGGATATAACCTTACTGTTGGCGGGGCGACATTAACTCCAGATCGCTTTGGAAATGTGAACTGTGCCTATTATTTCAGCGGGAGCACCTTAATGGGTGCTAATGAGTTGTATTGCACGCCACCCCTGCCCACCGATAATACAGACTTTACATATTCCGCCTGGTTTCGCGTTGACACTCCCAGCAACGCAGTAATTGTTGCTAATGGAAACTTAAACTACGATGGATATGAAATAATTACAGTTGATTCGTTTACAGTTGGCCCTGGCCATGATGCAGGCATAGTATTTGGCAATGTATCAGAATTCCTGCCTGTATATGTTACCTTTCATCAATGGCATAATGCCGTCTTACGGAGAACCAGCAATACATATGAATTTTTTGTTGATACCATTAGTGTAGGCACATTTACCAGTTCATTTTATCCTACGTCTTCATCAGAGGATTTTGCGATAGGACAGGATTACTCTAATGGCACTAACCCATTTACAGGTGCTATCGATGATGTTGCTGTTTACAATAGAGCACTAACAAATGTTGAAATCAGCCAGCTCTACCATTATAACCCTGATGCTTCAGTAAGCTTAGGAAACGATACTTCAATTTGTTCTGGCTCTATAACTGTCAGCACTTCACCACAACCCCCTGGCACAATTTACGCATGGAGCAATGGCAGTACATCTTCTTCTATTACTATTTCAGCTGCGGGCAGTTATTCTGTCACGGTTACCAACAGAGTAGGCTGCACAGCTTCAGATACTATATCAGTCAGCATCGGAGCACTTACAGTAAATGCGGGAACTGATCCGCAGGTATGTTTAGGTAGCAGTACTGGGTTGCATGCATCTGGCGCTGATAAATATAAGTGGAGCCCCTCAACTGGTCTTTCCTGCGACACTTGCCAGGACCCAGTTGTAACCGTAACGACCTCAACAAGTTATATCCTCACTGGTACTGATAGTGGCGGCTGTTCTGGTATTGATTCTGTGCGTGTGATAGTAAATCCACTGCCTGTTATCTCGGCACATGAAGCGCCCGGCGGCACTTGCGGCTCAGGTACTATACAGTTAAATGCTACAGGCGGTCTCAGTTATATCTGGAGCCCAGGCCAATACTTTGCTGACAGTACTTCACCTGATCCAATTATTAATACTGCTTCCATAACTAATACCATAACTTATTATGTGAGAGGAACAGACGTTAATGGTTGCAGCAATACATCGTCTGTCACAGTAGAGCCAAAGCAGGAAGTACATGCAGGGTTTCCAAGTGCATTCAGTCCTAATGGAGATGGGGCCAACGACGTGCTATATGTAAGGGGTAATGGTATTGCTACCATGAAAATGTCTGTTTTCAATCGCTGGGGCCAAAAAGTCTTTGAAACCGATAACCCATCTACCGGCTGGGATGGGACTTTTAATGGCACCCCGCAGCCAGTAGATACATATGCTTGTGTCCTAAAGGTGACTACTACA
>JBQCEX010000530.1:0-17899 GCA_051959855.1 Flavipsychrobacter sp.
TATATTTTTTGACCTGCTTTCAATTCCAGATAACGGTTTATTGCATTTACCGTAAGATTTTGAGGCGCTGTTAAGATAGACTGTATGCCATGTTTAGCCAGCTCACGTACAATAAGTTTCTTTTCATAAGCAAACTTCTCAGCTATCGTTTTGATATAAATGCCCTCTATGTCCTTAGCCGGCTCCTCGCTTAGGGTTTTAAATTCCGTATTCTCAAAAAATACAATCACCAGCAAGTGAAACTTTGAAATTTGTTTTAACACTGGCAATTGACGCTGCATAGCAGACATGCTTTCGTAGTTAGTGAAATACATTACCAGGCTACGCTGTTTTATTGTTTTGCGAATGGTGTTGTACAGTAATTCTATATTACTTTCCAGGTAGCGCGTCTTTTCCTTATACAGCACCTCCATTATTTTGTTTAGCTGTGTGGCCTTACGTTCAGCAGGCAGCACTGCGCCTATTCGTTCTGCAATGGTGATTAATCCGGCTTTATCTTCTTTCAGCAATGCCACGCTCGAAAGAATGAGACTTGCATTTATTGAATAATCTAAGAGACTCATACCTTCAAAAGGCATTTTCATCACACGCGATTTATCTATTACACAGTACACATGCTGCGATTTTTCCTCTGTATAGGAATTTACCATCAGCTCTCCCTTTCGCGCAGTAGCCAGCCAGTTCACAGTACGATAATCGTCCCCTGGTACATAATTCTTTATTTGCTCAAATTCCATGCTATTCCCTAGCCGTCGCATCCTTTTAATACCCATTTCATTCAATCGGTGCGATATAGCCAGCAACTCATATTTACGCATCAATAGAAACGAAGGATATACAGGCAATGTTTCGGCATGGTCGAATCGATAGCGTCGCATGATGACACCCAAGGGTGAACGTACATATGCCAGGACATTACCAAATTCGTATGCTCCGCGCTTTACCGGTCGTAAACTATATTTTATCTGCTTTTGTTGCCGGGAGGCTAATTGCAGTTCAAACCACACATCACGCCTCTGAAACTGATGCGGTATCTCATCTATTACTCCTACGGAAATATTGAAAGGATAAAAATTCTCAATAAATATGTCCAGTTCATTATCATCCCCATTACTCAGTCGTTCCGGCGCCTGGCGTTTTGCAAATACACCTTTCCTGATCCTGTAAAGCATTAAGACGTCGAGCAATGTAAGCACCATCAATCCCACAAAAAAAATAATCGGAATTACACCCAGCCAGTTAAAAAAGAAAGACAGCAAAAACAGCACAGCCGATATAGCCAATCCGGCAAACAACCGGTTGGTGAGAAAAAGGTTTTTATAATATTTATTAAAAAATGCCTTCACCTTATCGCGGAATTTCTATTTTCTGCATTATCTGTTTTACAACATCGTCAGTAGTCACGCCTTCCATTTCTCTGTCCGCCGTCAGCATAATGCGATGTCTGAGCACTGCAGGTGCAACCCATATTATGTCATCAGGTGTTATAAAGTCTCTGCCCTTCATTGCAGCCAGTGCCTTTGCACTATTTACTATCGCCAGCGATGCTCTTGGCGAGCCGCCCAGGTACAGCGACTTATTGCCACGTGTATCATTTATGATCTTTGCAACAAATGCCAGTAATTTAGGCTCTACATACAGTCCACGTACTAACTGACGTAATGCAACTATTTCGTCACTGTTTAGTACAGGTGTTATCTCTGCAAGTTGATCAGAAGTCTTCTGTTGGTGTTGCTGACTTATTATTTCGATCTCTTCCTCCAGCGATGGATATTTTACTTCTATCTTAAACAGAAACCTGTCCAATTGAGCTTCAGGCAGCCGGTAAGTGCCTTCCTGGTCCACTGGGTTCTGTGTCGCTATTACTATAAACGGCTCATGCATTTTATAGCTGTGTCCATCTATGGTCACCTGTCGCTCTTCCATTAATTCAAAGAGGGCTGCCTGTGTTTTTGCCGGGGCGCGGTTTATCTCATCTATCAATATGATATTACCAAACACGGGGCCTTGCTTAAATTCAAAATCTACTGTCTTCGGATTAAACACTGAGGTACCCAGCACATCAGAAGGCATTAGGTCAGGCGTGAATTGTATCCTGGAGAATTTTGCATCTATACTTTTAGCAATCAACTTGGCTATAAGTGTCTTTGCAATTCCCGGCACACCTTCTATCAGCACATGGCCATCTGCCAGTATGCCCGCTATCAGCAGATCTATGGTATCCTGCTGTCCCACTATTACCCTACCCAGGTTATTTTTTATTTCTGCTACAGCACGGCTTAGCTTACTAAGGTCTGTACGTTGTTCAAAAAATGGTTGCTGTTCCATATTATTTTGATTGCAAGTAAAATTGTTCAATATTATTGTTAAGGTCCGCAAGTTCTTTGTCTCGCATTGGGCTGTTCTCATTCAGGACCTTAATTTGCTCTATTATTGTCTTTATCAAATCTTCCGATACACCACTTCGCTTCATCAGTATATCAACGAATTCATCATCCAGCTTTGAGGTAGGCACGCGATACTTGCTTCGTATCTGTTCCAGCCAATAAGTTGCCATTTTTTGTGCGATGTTATTATTGTTGCGCTGCTCATAATATACTTGCCCTACAGTTGTTACAAATTCCAGTGTTGTATTTTTCAAAGGCTCTATTACAGGAATTACTCTTTGCCTGCGTTTCATTTCATATAGCACAAACAACACCAGGCTAAATAAGGATATATAAAGTGCTGCTCTTAGCGCGTTATTTCTTAGTAGCACCCGCAGTGGGCTACTTTCATCTTCCCTCCCCTTTACATAATAGTCATCCCAGATCAAATTGCCGTCATTCTTCACATGCGACAATGCAATGGATGCGTAGGTAGCACCTTGTTCATTCAGCAAGCTGTAGTTAGTAAACAGTAGTGGATTAGCATTAAGAAATAGATGTCCCTTACCGAGCTTGTACGCTATATAATTCACATGCCCAGCGGAGTTTTTACCCAGCACTATTGCTTCGTTGCTATACGATCTAAAGTACAGGTTGCCTATTCTCTTATCTATGCCATATTGTCTGCTACCTAAACTATTATTGGTAAAATAGCTTTTAACTGTATCATTTTTCAATTCAGATTGTAATTCCACTTTTAGTGAATCATTCAATCCCTTTCCAAAATAGCTGCTAGCAATGAATACGTCGTTTCCTTTCCTGACAAAAGATGAAAGCTTGTTATAGTCCACTTCAGACAGGCTGATAGCATCGCATATAATAATACAACTGCCATGAGTAAGTTCATGATCGTTTACCACATTATAAATTGGTTCACGAAATGTGTGCCTTTCAGAACCGGGAAAAATATCTTCCAGCCTATTATATAAAATATAAGTACCAAAAGGTATTTTATCATTTCTGTCCAGCGTCTCCGCCCAGCTTACAGGTACAGGGCGATTATATTCTGCCACCAGGTATATAAGCAGTATCACCGAAGCTATCCCTATGTAGATTTTCAGGTCCTTCACGCTAATTGCTTTTTTAGCTCAAGGAATAGTTCATTTACCTGCTGAAACCGCTGCTCATTTATGGGGAAGTCGCCATACCACACATATTCAAACTGATAGGTGAGCAAGTTGAACACTTTATATTGTGGTGCATTAGCCAGTTCACGCACATAGTCTGCATTGGTCTTTTCTATGTGCCAGTCTATTAAGCGGGCATCACTCAAATACTTAAGGCAACGCAGGTATGATAATCTCACAGCCAGCCTGTAGTTCTTTGCAAGTACAGCTTCTTCAATCGCCTTGTCAAAATCTATTTCGTGAATATTATCGCTGGCCTCAGTATAAGGTAAAGCAGTCTTTGCTGACTTGCCTGTCATTATTTTAACTACATCCACACCGGCTAATTTCAATATAATAAAAACGAGAAAGCCTATGGCTACTGTCAATAATAAGTATTTAAATATCAGTCCGGCAGTATCATTTATATGCCAGCCGCTAAATAGCCTGCGCATGTTATACCATACCCAGCTCCAGAATTTTCGCCACCAGTTTAGCTGCTCTTTCGTTTCCTGATACCGGAAACTTTTATCTTTTGCATATTCAGCCAGCTTCTCTTTGTCAAAACTGCGCACCGGAACATAGCTGCTGTCTGCAGCAGTTGTTACAATCTCATTTGCGGCATACCCATACTGTACTGTGCCTGTAAGCAACAGTATAAGAAAACATACGCCAATTATATGTTGCCTAATATTGTTCAGATGAGTGGTCACTAGTGTTGTTATCTTTCTGTCCCAGGCTATTGATGCGCTCCATAAGGCCGGCGCCTTCTTTCTTTTCTACAAGGCTATAGTAATTTAGCGTAATTGCTATTGATATCAGCATATAAAACACCATGCATATATGGCTTGCAATCATTGTTAATATGCTGCCGGTATAAGAAAGCTTATGCCCGGTTGTGAATAAACTGCCTATAGTAAAAATGCTGATTGGTATTGTAAATATCATATTGCCTGCTATTACAATGATTAGCATAACGAATAACACGCCAAGGGTCATCCAATAGTTATCTTTCACAAGCCTAAAGCTTCTGCTCATAGCATAGCCTAACTCGCCGTTTTCTATTATGATGATAGGCATAACCAGAGAAAGCATAGGCCATAAATACACGCCGGGGATGACACAAAATAGAAAAGCAATCCCCACAATAAGCCCCACCACAATGCTGGCCCCCAGTACCCTGAAGAAATAATATTTTACAAAGCCCCATACTTCTTCTACAGTTGGCGCCATACCGCCTTTGCCTGCATATGCAGCTATGTAGCCTATAGCAGTAAGCTCTATCATCATATAGGTAATCAACTTGAATATTATTGCCAGGAAATACAAAGGGTTCAGAATACTGGTCAGCGGGTTTCGGGCAGTATATAACGCTCCTTCTTCAATGACATTGAATATACGTATTTGATTGACAATATTGCTGGCAAGGCTCGCAGCAATGAAAAAGCCGCATATTACCAGGTATGCCTTCAATAGTGGTTTTAAATTTAGCTTTATAAATACGAGCGTGTCATTGATAACTTCTCCCAGGTCGCGGACTTTTCTTAATTCAAAAGGTGTTGTTTGCATATTAGTTTAATGATTTAGGCATTTTCTTTTGCAAGGCTATAGGATAAAATACAACATACCATAATATAAACACAAGCGATGTTGTAAGAATAGAAATACTCAGCCATTTAGGCATCTCTGTATGCCTGGTTACAAAGCTCTCAAATATCGCTGCAATAATAAAAAGCGGCACCAGCCCTATTGCTATTTTCATCCCATCCATAGCGCCCTTCTTGAATGATACCAGACGGCTATATGTTTTAGGGAAAAGCAGGCTATTCCCCATCACTAATCCTGCCGCACCGGCTATTATAATGGATGATATTTCTATTACACCATGTATCCATATCACCAATACCGATTGCCAGCCCAGCCCTTTACTGAAAAAATAATATTCAAACGACCCCAGCATTACTCCATTCTGAAATAACTCAAATATGGAACCTACCGAAAAGAAAATGCCTTCTACAAATGTCCTCAATGCCACATAAATATTATTGCCTGCTATCATTATGAACATGATGGGTGCATCCATTTTTTTATAAACACCGAACGGATCTCCTTTTGCAATGTTCTCATTTGTCGTGTTCACATAGTCATCTCCCAGTATTAGCCGCAGAAAATTGCTATCATATTTGGCAGACAGTACTCCTATCATGCAAAACACGAAGAAAAACAAAAATGCATAGAACAGCTGTTTGCGATAAATGCCAAACAGAGATGGCAGCTCATAACGCCAATAGCTGATAAAGCGATTACCCTTCTCCTTTTTATTCTTATATATAGACTGGTGAAACCGGGCAGCTAATCCGTTGAGGTATTTAGTGGTATTTGAATCAGGATAAAATGTTTTAACATAAGCAAGATCGTCTGATATTGTGATAAAGCGCTCTGCCAGCACATCAGGATCTTGTGTCTGCATTTGCTCATATTGCTTCCACTTTTCAGTATTCTGCTTTATAAACAGGGCTTCTCTCATTTTCGGGTAGGTGATTTTCAGGTTTAAAATAAAAAGAAATATTTGATCTGTAAGATTAATAATTGTTCAATGCCATATATTTTTGTTTTTATATGCAAACCGTACGGATACAGACCTCACAGAATATAGATATAGATTACGAAGTTGCAGGCCTGGGTGAGCGCATTCTTGCCCGCCTCATCGACTTAGCTATTTTTGTTGCACTCATCATTGTGGGGTTTATTATTGGCTCTGGAGTAAGTAACCAGGCTTTTAGTGTAGTCCTCACATTCATTTATCTGGCTGTTTTTGTTTTCTACGACCTGGTGTGCGAGCTATTCTTTAACGGCCAGAGCATAGGTAAGCATTCTATGAAGATAAAAGTCATTAGCCTCAGCGGCGGCAGACCTACGGTAGGTCAGTACCTGCTACGCTGGCTCTTTCGTATTGTTGATTTCAGTATTACTATGGGCATTTGCGCGCTCATCAGCGTGGCGGTGTCAGAAAAAAAGCAACGTATCGGAGATATTGTTGCGGGTACTACCCTTATCAGAACAGTGCCTCGCACCCAAATGGAACATATAGCCGTCCCTTCTGTGCCAGACGATTATATACCTGCATTCCCGCAAGCCACCATGCTTAGCGATTATGATATTGCACTGATAAAAGAAGTCATAGCAGGTTACGAACGTACTGCTAATTGGGAATTAATTGATCAGCTGGCCTACCGTGTTAAAGATATGCTATCAGTTACCGTACCCTACGATATGAACAATCTGTATTTCCTGCAAACGCTGTTGAAAGACCATACGTACCTGCTTACCAGGGTAAATGCAGAATAGATTTATGACTAACCGCCCGATCAGGTAGCAGGTCGTTTCATCTTATCGCTGTACTGTTCGTACATTTTGTTTATTCTTTGAGCAAGCTTGCCTACAAGATGCCTGGGAGATAATACGCGTATTGATTCACCAAAGCCAAGTATTTCACGCTCCAACTCAAGATTCCATATCACCTCAATGCTAAAGGTCATTCCGTCTTTGTCCCTGCTTATAATTTTTTGAGAAGAATGGAAAGGCTTGGTAACAATATATGGCGCATTCAGGCTGTCCACCTGCATCATAATTTTCAATGGTTTTTCATGTGGCAGTTTTGTTACGCCTATCACATCGTCATAGTAGGTATTGATGTCAATGAGCTCATTTGGCACAAATGGCTCTCCGGGCAGCTCTCTTATGGCTACTATCCTGTCCAAGGCCAGGTTCATAACCAATAGTTTGTTCTTATATCGGCTTGAGCCAATAAGAAACCACCTGTTTCTATATTCCTTTAGTAAATATGGATAGAAAATGATATTGTTTTCTGACTTTGCTTTAAATGATTGATAAGTTATTTCCAGCGCAGTCTCGTTAATTATTGCTTTATGCAGCAGGTCTATATGCTCAAGTCCTTTTAGCAGATTATTGGTTTCGAAGCTAATGAATGATCGTCCCTTATTTTGCTGTCTGTATATTTTATCCTCCAGCCTGTTTATCATACTGCCCAATTCATTGAAGTAACTGAACCCTTTGAACTGCTTCAGCACGCCTACAACTTCATTCAGGGTATCCATATCCTGCCCGCTCAATGGAATATTGGCAATACTGTAATTCTTGTCTTCATAGCTGTAATACTTTTTATCAGTCACTACTATAGGTGCCATATATCCTATCTTTTCACTGCGCATATTTTGTATATCCAGTTGCACCGTCCTCTTGCTTACGCCCTTTTTTATACCCTCATATTCATATAGCGCATCAGAGCAGGCGGTTACCAGGTCATCCAGCGTCCATTTTCTTCTCCTGTTTTGCAGGCACTTGTCAATTACTTTATACCTTATTAAGGCTAATTTGTTTATAGGCATTTATCGATTATTACACTAAGAAAAGCAACAACTACGCAATCTTATTGCGCAGTTCAAATATCTGTAATTTTTTCTAAAAATAATCTCCTTTCCCAGCTTGCATTTCAGCGATTACACAAAAATATATTTCTACTGCGCAAATGCATTGCGTAGTAGCTTACCACCTTTGTATCAGCAAAAAGAAATAAACGATCACAAGCAAAAAAACAGCAGTCATGAGATTCAACATTTTTAAAAGAAAGGCAAACGAAGTAAGTAATTACGAAGCAGCGAAGGCCTATAGGTTGACTCCCGAATTGGAATTGTACACAGCTGTTGCAACATCCGGATTGAGCGATAGCTTCTACGAAAAAGCTACAGACCGGCTCGAGAGAATAAAGCTACTGATGCAAAACAATGATGCTGACTTTATAGCCCGGCTTGCCACCTATGCCAGATCAGAAATGCATTTACGTTCCATTCCCTTGGTTTTGGCTGTTGAGTTAGCTAAGCAAAATACCGGAAATGAGCTTGTCAGAAAGACAGTAACTAAAGTGGTGCAGCGGGCTGATGAGATCACTGAACTCTTGGCATATTATCAGATGGCGAATAAGAGAGAAGGTATAAAAAAGCTAAACAAGCTTTCAAAGCAAATACAAAAAGGGCTTGCAGATTCGTTCAATAGTTTTGATGAATACCAGTTCGCAAAGTACGATAGAGCTACTGAAGTCAGCCTTAGGGATGCACTCTTCCTGGTGCACCCTAAAGCTAAAGATGAGGCACAGCAAATAATATTTGACAAGATCGCCAGGAAAGAATTGGCAACGCCTTATACCTGGGAAACAGAGTTATCAGCGCTTGGCCAGCAGAACTTCAAAAATGCTGCAGAAAGAACAGCAGCTTTCAGAGTAAAGTGGGAGGAATTGGTTTTCAGCAGAAAATTGGGCTATATGGCTATGTTGCGTAACCTGAGAAACATATTGGGAGCAGGTTGTTCTTACGAATGCATAAATGCTGTCTGCGATACTATTGCTGATGCTGGCAATGTTGCTAGGTCTAAGCAGCTTCCATTCAGGTTTCTTGCAGCCTATAGGGAAATTAAAGTGTTGGAATCTGCAGATGTATCTGCCGTGCTTACAGCACTGGAAGCTGCCGCACAGGCAAGCGCCAGCAACTTCCCTGGCTTTGATGAAAGCACAAGAGTGCTGGTAGCCTGCGATGTATCAGGCTCTATGCAGAAACCCGTTTCTGCCAAAAGCAAGATATTGCTGTATGATGTCGGGCTGATGCTCGCTATGCTCTTGCAGTCCAGATGTAAAAGGGTAGTTTCAGGCATGTTCGGCAATACATGGAAGGTAGTTAATGTACCAGGCAAAAACATACTTGCCAATGTAAACGAATATTACAAGAGAGAAGGTGAAGTGGGTTATGCTACAAATGGCTACCTCGTTATCAATTATCTTGTAAATAAGAGAATCGCAATGGACAAGGTGATGTTATTTACAGATTGCCAGTTATGGAACAGCAATGCAGGTAACAATCATATAGAAGCTTCCTGGAAGCAATATAAAAGGTTGGTGCCACACGCGAAACTCTACCTTTTTGACCTTGCCGGTTATGGCAACAGCCCTGTCCGGACCTTGCAAGAGGATGTGTATCTTATAGCAGGCTGGTCAGACAAGGTATTTGGTGTGTTAAGCGCCATTGAAAATGGACAAGATGTGATACAGAAAATAAAGGAAATGGAATTATAACTATGCTCTTCCCTTATGGGGAAGAGCATCTTAAAAGCTCTTTGAAAAACATCAGGAATGCCGTAGATGCGGGATACTTCGCAGCACTAAGAGGGACAGGGTCCGGCACAGCCGGAAGAGGTGCAAATCCTCAATTGCGGCCCTCGCTCGTATCGCTTTTGCTTCCTGAAAAATCATTTGAACGGTGCCGTACGTAAGGGGTACTTCGACTGTTAATCGCGAGCCTTGCTGCATATTGCCCGTTTGAACTTATAGAACAGTGTCGTAGGAAAGAGTTACTTCACGGTTGTGGAGCAGGTTCGAATCCTGCCGGGGCAGCTTGCTGTTCCGTTCACGGTACTCGTCCGCTTATTACCTGTTCTACTTTATAAATAAGCGATGTCGTAGGAGAAGGATACTTCATCGGCTCAATTGCAGGTTCGAATCCTGCCGGGGCATTTTGCTCTGCAAGCCTTTTCCGTATATCACTCGTTTATTTCTAAAGCTCTTCATTAAATCATTGAATGGTGTCGTAGGGAAAAGATACTTCGCTTAGGACGTAGGTGTCGGAGGTTCGAGCCCTGCCTGGGCATTTGCCTTGTAGCTCAGATGGTAGAGCACTAACGCTTTTTCTGCTTGTTACCCATTCAACCTCATCAACAGAAAGGGAGACTAATGTCTCCCTTTTTTATCCTTCAATAAGCTTTAAAAACTCCTGCTCACTCAGTATCGTTACAGAGCCTAGCTTTTTAGCTTTCTCCAGCTTTGAACCTGCATCTTCACCCACAATAAGATAGTTCAGCTTAGAGCTTACCCCAGATAGTAAAGTACCTCCTTTATCTTCCACCATCTGCTCAGCGTCACTGCGCTTGAAATGGCTAAGCGTGCCTGTAAATAAAAATGTTTTACCTGCTAGTTCGCCGCTACCTTCCTGGTTTCCTTTCTTATGGTGGTTGGCAAGGTTCACACCTGCCTGCTCCAGCTTCTCTATCAAATGTTTGTTGGCATGCTCCTTAAAGAAGTGCGCAACAGAAGTTGCCACCTTGGGCCCTACATCTTCCAGGGTGCACAGTTTTTCTATATCCCATTTATACAGGTCAGTAAGATGGTCAACCGCATGTGCCAGTGTCTTAGCTGTTGTTTCACCCACATAGCGTATGCCCAGGCCGTATATCACCCTGTTCAAAGGCTGCTGTTTCGAATTTTCTATAGCTGTTTGCAGGTTGCTGATAGATTTTTCACCAAAGCCCTCCAGCTTCCTTACGTCATCCCATTTAATGTTATATATGCCAGGTATGTCTTCTAACAATTTCAGGTCATAAAATTTCAGCACATTGGCAGCACCCAGGTTGCGTATATCCATCGCGTCCTTACTCGCAAAATGTATGATACGTTCCACCACCTGTGCCGGACAACTGATATTAATACAACGCCACGCAGCCTCATCAGCCTGCTTTTCCAATGGCTCATTGCATACCGGACAGTGCGTAGGAAATTTTATCTTTTGTTCATCACCTGTTCTCAACTCTGCCAGCGGCTTTACTATATAGGGTATCACATCTCCTGCTCTTTCCACCAGTACAGTATCACCTATGTGCAGATCTTTTTCGCGTACTACATCTTCATTGAATAAGGATATGGATGTCACCGTTACACCACCTATCGGCACAGGATCTATTTTGGCCACCGGCGTAATATTCCCCGTTCTGCCCACCTGGAATTCCACTCTCCTCAACTTGCTGGTAGCCTGCCTTGCTTTAAACTTAAATGCTACTGCCCAGCGTGGGTGGTGGGTCGTCATGCCCATCTTTTCCTGCTGCAGAAAACTATTCACTTTTACTACCAGCCCATCCACTTCAAAGGGCAGGCTATCTCGCTTCTCTTCAAAGCTGTGACAAAAAGCTATTACATCGTCTATATTGTCAAACACTTTCATTTCCTTCGCCGGTGTCGGGAAGCCCAATTCATGCAGCCACTGTATGGAGTCATAGTGAGTATGTAATCCCTTAGGCCGGGAAACATCCCCCTTCAGCGTATAGTCACTTATATGATATAGTATAGCCGTTAGCTTACGTTTGCTCACCTCCCTGGGGTCCAGCATACGCAGTGTACCGGATGCAGCATTTCTTGGATTAGCAAGTGGCGCTAACCCCTCCGCCAGGCGTTGTTCATTAAATGCTTCAAAGGATTTTTTGTGTATTACTACTTCACCACGTATTTCTATTTGTTCCACTCCTTCCTGCTCAAAGTTTGCCGACAGTGGTATCGCACGTATCTGCTTTATATTAGTAGTTATCTCTTCACCCATTACACCATCGCCGCGAGTAGCACCACGCACCATCAGGTCCTTTTCATATATCAGCGATATGCTGGCGCCATCATATTTAGGCTCTATGCAGTATTCAATTTTTTCAGTACCGGTATATTCACGACAGCGCCTGTCCCAATCACGCAGATCTTCAGCGTTATAAGTATTATCCAGGCTCAGCATCGGCACTAAATGACTTACCGGCGGAAATTTTTCCGATAAGCCAGTTGCCACTCTTTGCGTAGGTGAGTCACCGCTTATCAATTCAGGATACTCTTTTTCCAGGTCCTTCAGTTTCGAAAAGAGTGTATCATATTCACTGTCAGAAAATACAGGCTCATCCTGCACATAGTATTTCCAGTCTGCGTAGTTGATCACTTCCCGCAGCTTATCTATATCTTCTTTATGATTAGCTTTTTGTTCCAGTAAAGACTTCGCCTTTTCATACAAGGCCCTTTCGTCCTGTTTTGTGTACATACTGCAAAGAAACTTTTTTGCACTTTATTCGCCTAACAATTTTTTCCAGTCTCCTGCTCCTTCTCTCACTAATTCCGGAGCTCCATTGCTGCAGTCTATTATCGTCGATGGCTTGATACCACCATGCCCGCCATCTACTACTATGTCTACCATGTCGCCAAATACTTCATACATCTCCTCCGGGTCTGTATATTGGTCCACCTGGCTATCCAGAGGCAGTGATGCGCTCACTATAGGGTGTCCCAATTCTTTCACTATCTCATGACAAATTTTATTGTCCGGCACACGGATACCTATAGTATTACGTTTCGTTTTAAACATCTTAGGCACTTCCTTGCTAGCCTCCAGTATAAATGTGTATGGCCCGGGCAATGCAGTCTTCAGCAACCTAAAGGTAGGTGTATCGATACTCTTCGTATAGTCGCTTATATGACTGAGGTCCGAGCAGATACATGAGAAATGCGATTTCTTAGGATCTACTTTTTTTATCCTGCAAATACGGTTAATTGCTTCCGTATTAAAAATATCACAACCCAAACCGTAAATCGTATCTGTGGGGTAAATAATTACGCCGCCATTCCTCAGGTAGCTTACCACCTTGCTTATATTTCTCGCCTGTGGATTATCAGGATGTATCTGCAGGTACATAATGCCAATCTTTATATAAAATTACGTATTTATCTAAGGCCCCGGATGGCTTCCAGCGCACTCGTCAATCGATGCTTGTGACTTCCTCTTATATCTACCCATGGCACACCGCTATTTTTCACTATATAATTATATATGTTATAGAAATAGTGTCGCATTCGCTCGTCCGCATGTTCCCTTTGCGGATCTTCTTCCCATGCTATGTCTATATATGTCAGTAGATACAAGTCATATTTTCTTTGGGCTATTTCCTCCAGTATTGCAGGGTTGCATCTCCTATACTTATGTTCCGCCCATACTTTTATTACGTTCAGGTCCGTATCGCATACCAGCCAATCCCTTGCATTAGCTGCTGCAATATCTTCACTTTCTATTTGCCCCTTAGCTATTTGTAAAAGATCTGCTTCTGTATAAATGTTATTTCGCGCCTCCAGGTAGTTGCGCGCATATTCCGGCACCCACACTGTATCCAGTTCACTTGCAAGCGCCTCACTTAGTGTGCTTTTCCCCGTACTTTCGGGGCCTATAATCACTACTTTTTTATAGCTCAATTTCTATTTCTTGTGCAGATGTCTATGTTTATGCAGCCATTGGTTGCCTTTATACCCTAGCCAGGCACTGCCTGCCCCTATCACTGCCCCGGCCAATACATCACTGGGATAATGCATGCCCAGGTACATTCGCGAATACCCCACAGTAGCAGCCCATGCATATGACGGCACTATTACATACCACTTAGGGTATTCAATAGTCAATGTAGTTGCTACTGCAAAGGCATACGATGTATGCCCTGACGGAAATGATGGATCTGTTTCATGTGTATAAGGTATTATATAGTTAGGATACTTGTCATAAGGTCTTGTCCGGTTCACTCCATATTTCAGCCCGGTCACCAGCACTGTATTCACTGCCAGTCCGGCCACTGTCTGCCATGCCAGGCATTTAGTTGTGCTGTCATGCCTGCTATATCCATATATGAGTTGCGCTAATGGTAAGGCTGCCGTTATTGGGTACACACTATTGGTTACGCCTTTCATCGCTCCCATGTAGCTGGTGTTTCTATGATCGTAAATATCTCTCAGCCAGGTAATATCTCGTCCTGCCGATTGTGCTGTAGCACTATTCGTGAGCATTACTAACAGCATTGCAAATGCTATTGTTCTGCTTTTTGCGCTCGATATAATTTTATCCATTCCAGGTAGCCAAAAATAGCGACAATAAAAAGAAATAAAGTAAGACAGGCCGGCAGCGGCAATTTCTTATACAGCAGCAGCGGTATCGCAAACAGGTTCGATAGGTTTAGCAGCAGCCAGTTCTCCAGCTTCCTCCTGGCCAGCAGCCACATACCTGCCCCTGCTGTAGCACTCACCCAGGCGTCCCATACAGGTACATTCGAATTAGTAAAATGTTTCAATACAAGATAAAAACCTGCCCAGCTCAGCACTACTATGCCCAGTGTTATGCTCCATTCCTGTCTATTGGTCTTTGTTATGGGTAGCGGTGGTTCATTTCGCCTCCTTAGCCAATGTAGCCAGCCATATATGCTCATTACCAGGTAATATATGTTTAAAGCCGCCTCTGCATATAGCTGCGCCGCTGCCATAATGTATATATAAATAGCGGTACTTATAATACCCGCCGGATACAGCAATACATTGTTCCGCCATGCCAGTAATACTTCTGCCACAGCAAGAATTACAGATATCCATGTAAGCATATCTGTTTCTTTTATCTGTTCTAAAAAAAGCGAAAACCAGTGCTGTAGCTCCATGCAGGCGCAAATGTAAACACCTTGATGTTTAACAACTAATAAAATATGAGAGAATATTTTTCATCTTTTTGGAAAATATCGGATAAAGTATATTTTTGCACTCCCAATTGCGGGTTTTGGTGCGGTAGCTCAGTTGGTAGAGCAAAGGACTGAAAATCCTTGTGTCGGGGGTTCAATTCCCTCCCGCACCACTAAAAAAGCCTTCCGAATTTTCGGAAGGCTTTTTTCATTTCAGTTTGCCAACATACACTTTGGTATCATAATAGATAGTCACTTTCCCATTTCCTTGGTATCTTTCAAACAATTCTTTCAGGTCTTTTGTCATTCCCGCATATCCTGCATCATCTCTTTGCGGCATATATGATGACGATAGTAATCTGCCTTCCAAACCCTCATAATCGAATACCTGGCTATTTTCAATCACTTTTAGTTCGAACGGTTCAGGATTGAAGAATGCAGCTATATGTTCGTCACTTATGTTTCTATGGTCCACTTTCACATAGTCCCTTGCATGTTTTACGATCAGCTCATCATATTCCTTTTCAAACATAGTACCTGTTCGTCGTTCATTCCATATCAGCACTACCAGTCCTCCAGGTTTCAATATTCGCTTAAATTCCTTTTTAGCCTTTAGTGCATCAAACCAATGAAATGCTTGCCCGCAAACTATGGCATCTATGCTATTATCATCTAGCCCTGTTTGTTCAGCCGCACCGTCTACTGCTTCAAAACCCCTATAGTCTTGCAGCAATTCTATAGCTTTCTCGCGCATTTCCTTGTTGGGCTCTATGGCTATCACCTGGTACCCTGTTTTTAGAAACATTTCAGCGGATATACCTGTACCTGCTCCTATGTCAGCTACCAGTATACCTGTTGCGAGACCATATTGTTGTTGTAGGAATTGAATGATATCTGTTGGATAACCTGGCCTGTATCGCACATAGTCTGCTACCCGGTTGCTGAATCGGCTTTTACTGTCCTGCATTTTATAAAGCTACTTCATGTTCTTAGCAATACCTTGCAATTAAAAACATTAAACAAAAAATATATTCAACATTTTCTCTGGCATGATTTTTTATTATTTATATTATTTGACTTTACCCTAAGGTAAATTGGCGTTACCGCCGAGTATAATTTTTTTGAAAATATGGATGTAGAAAATGCCTTGGCCGGTCCCAATGTTATCTTTACACATATCACCGATAGCATGCTTATAGATTCTTTGCCAATTGCGGCTTGTGTGTGCGATGTAAATGGCCATATCATAAAGAGAAATCAAAAGACAATTGAACTTTTGGGTTGCAAGACTTCAACAAACGAAGATGTAACCATATCTGATCTTATTAAACCATATAACGCCGACAGCAAAAAGAGCAATAATGTATTTGATTTCCTTCAGGAAAATGAGGTATTTATTTCACAAATTGACCCCAATGTATTAGTTAAGGTTCGCATTAGTAATTGGGAAAATGAGCAAAATAAGATTATAGGCTATATCGTTTGCTTTGAAGATGTCACTGCATTTGAACATGCCCGCGAAACAATACGTGAAGCAGACAGAAAATACGAAGAGCTGATTGGTTCGCTGGAACGGCAGATTAAAGAAAAAACTGCTGAATTGCAGAAAAAAAATGACGCGCTCCAAAGAAGTGAAGAACGCTATCATAAGATGGTGGAAGAAGTAGAGGACTATGCAATATTGCTGCTTGATAAAGATGGTTACATCCAAAACTGGAATAAGGGTGCAGAAAAAATAAAAGGGTATAAGGAGAGTGAAATTGTAGGTAAACATTTCGGCATCTTTTATCTTCCGGAAGACCAGGCCAATAACTTGCCGGAAACAATTATTGAGAGAGCACGAACCTATGGAAAGGCCATTCATGAGGGCTGGCGTGTACGGAAGAATGGAACTACATTCTGGGGTAGCATCGTTATTACTGCCCTGCATAATGAACAAGGAGAGATAATAGGCTTCTCAAAAGTGACTCGCGACCTGACAGAAAGAAAATATGCAGAAGACAGGTTGAGGCTTTATGCAGATGAATTGAAATATCAGAATAATGAGTTACAGCAATTCGCATATGTAGCCAGCCATGACCTCCAGGAACCATTACGAAAGATCAAAACCTTTAGTGATTTGCTGCTCAGCAAATACAGCGATTCATTAGACGAGGATGGCAAGAATATGCTGGAGCGTATGCAGATTGCATCTGACCGTATGAAAGCGCTCATTACTGATCTGCTCAATTATTCGCGCATATCGCAGATGATTGAAAAAGACCTGGTGAATACCGCAATGGAAGTAAATGATGTACTTACAGATCTGGATACAGGCATAAAGGACAAAAAAGCAGTCATTACAATCGGTAAGCTTTATCCCGTATATGGCAATAATGTACAGATAAGGCAACTATTCCAAAACCTGCTGAGCAATGCGCTCAAATTTAGTAAGCCCGGCCAGCCACCGCACATTGATATTTCAGGGCGAATAGTGCAGGGTTATGAAACTGATTTCGATCTGCCTGCTGAAAAACTGAAAAGTCGTTTTCAATATATCAAGGTGCGCGACAACGGCATCGGCTTCGAGCAGCAATATGCGGATAAGATATTCCAGGTATTCCAGCGCCTGCATGGCAGGGAAGAGTACAAGGGTTCGGGTATAGGTCTATCGATAGTTCAAAAGGTGATAGAAAACCACAACGGTTATATCATGGCTGAGGGCAAACCCGGGGAAGGCTCCTTATTTAAAATATTGCTTCCGTTTTAATCAACTTACAAGTAATTCATGGTACCACAGCCTTGCTCGTGGTACTATTTTTTTTGCTTATGACATAAAACATTAGTGTATGAAAACGAACAATGTGCATCAGCAGACAAATAATGTGCGTGCCAATCCGCATGCATCTCAGTCAGGTGGCAAACGCCCTGAAAATAAAGACAATCTGGATAGCCGTGAAAATGAAGAACAGGATTTTAAAGGTGACGATACTACCCACAACAAGAAAGATGTGAAATCAAAAAAACACCACTAAGCATTATATC
>JBQCEX010000531.1:0-8185 GCA_051959855.1 Flavipsychrobacter sp.
ATAGAAACTGAAAGTGATCCGGAGTTGCGTGATATGGCAAAGGATGATCTCGTGATGCAGGAAGAGGAAAAAATAAAGTTAGAAGATGAGTTGCGGCAGCTGTTAATACCTAAAGATCCGCAGGACGAAAAGAATGCAATATTGGAAATTCGCGCCGGTACAGGTGGCGATGAGGCCAGCCTTTTTGCAGGTGATTTATTGCGTATGTATATGCGCTATTGCGAGAGGAGGGGTTGGAAAGTGTCTGTTGTTTCAGAAACAGAAGGTACTGTAGGGGGCTATAAGGAAGTGCAGCTGGAGGTGGAAGGCGAGGACGTTTATGGAACATTGAAGTTTGAAAGCGGTGTACACCGCGTACAGCGTGTGCCGGATACTGAAGCCAGTGGTCGTGTACATACATCAGCTGCCACAGTAGCAGTAATGCCTGAGGCCGAAGAAATTGACTTTGAGCTAAGAGAAAGCGACCTGAAGATGGAGACTGCCCGAAGCGGTGGTTCCGGTGGTCAGAACGTGAATAAGGTAGAAACAAAAGTTATTCTTACCCACGTACCTACCGGTACCGTTATAACTTGCCAGACAGAGCGTACACAGCTGGGCAACCGTGAAAAAGCTACCCAGATGATGCGCACCAAACTATATGAAGAACAGGTACGCAAACATGAAGACGAAATAGCCAGGAGACGTAAAAGTCTTGTAAGCACAGGTGATCGCTCTGCAAAGATCCGTACCTATAATTATCCCCAGGGTAGGGTTACAGACCATCGCATCAATATGACTATTTATAACCTTGACGATTTCATGAATGGCAACATTCAGGAAATGATTGATGCCCTGCAGTTCGCCGAAAATGCAGAAAAAATGCAGGCGGGCGAAACTGTAATATAGGCTGAACACAATATAGAAGGCAATTTTTTGTTTTAATAAATTAATTACACACTATACTAAAATGACAACTCCTTATTTCGACCTGGTTGACATCATCCGGGCAATTCAAAAGCATAGGCGCTTTATCATTATAGTTACCGTAGTTGCGGCTATTTTGGGAGCCCTGTTCTTTGCTGTCAGAAAGAAGAAGTATAAAGCTGAAGCCCAATTTTTGGTTACTAATCCGCTTTACGGTGACCGTAACTACCTTTTCCGCAATCGTGATACTCGTTTCATTGACTTCTTTGGTGGTGATGACGATCTCGATAAGGTAACAGCCCTGGCTGGTTCTGACACAGTGCGTGATCGCATTATCAGAAATTGTCAATTTCAGGAAGTGTACAAATCAGATATTAATGATCCTAAGGGCCATGCATTTCTGATGAATATATTCAATAAAAATTTCAATATTAAGCGTACGGAGTATAAAGACATGGAAGTGTCTTACATAGCATACGATGCACAGACAGCTGCTAATGTAGCAAATATGTCTGTCAAAGTGCTGGAAGAAATATTTCGTAGCTACTACACTAATATTAAGAAAAGTGTAGAAACATCAATAGCGAATAAGGTTACTCAGCTGGATAGTTCAATAAATGCTCTTACAGACACGCTTGCAGCAATGCGCGATCAGTATAAGATCTATGATATCATAAGTCCTGCAAGGCAAAATATCATCACAGGCGATATCAAGGGCGGCGGTGCAGGGTATGGTAAGGCAATTGAAGAAATACAGAATATTGAGTCTGTAAAAGACCAATATGTTTCAGATAGAGCGCGTTATATTTCTGAATTGAATGAGTTTGCTGCCAGCACTAACAGCTCTATGCGCTTCCTGAAAGTTATTACTCCGGCTGAGGCGCCTCTTAATCCTTCTGGTCCCGGCCTCATGCTTACCATTGTAGTAGCAGCATTATTAGGTCTATTCTTCAGTGTCATTTACACTGTGTTAATGGCTTACTATAGAATGCTAAATACTGTAGAGCGCTAATGCAGGCACCGGCAACAATGGCAGAGGCTAAATGGTTTAAGGCAGGGAGTTTTGCTTTCCTGTTGGGCATAGTTATACTATTTGCCTATACTGGCAATTACCTGTGGCTTGTCTTTCCATTTGGTTACCTGTTTGTTTTACTGATGGGGCTCAACTGGAAACTTGCCTGGTGGATACTGCTATTTACTATACCGGTTTCCATGCAGCTTGAGTTCATGGGAAATGCCCTTTCGGCCGCATTGCCTGATGAGCCAATTATGTGGTTGTTCTTCCTGCTCTTTCCTATATTATGGGCACGCCGCCCTGATAGCTTGCCTCGCTGGTGGTGGCGCAATTCTATAGTTTTTGTATTAGTTCTGCAATTTGTTTGGCTCATTGTTGCTACAGCTTTCTCACAGGAATTATTTTTATCCATCAAATATTTCATCAGCCGCACCTGGCTGGAAGTTGTCTTCTTCATATTCCCCGTATGGATATTTAACACAAAGAAAGATTTTAAGCGCGCTTTTCTTATTGTATTGGTGCCGTTGCTCATCACAATGGTAGTTATCATGATTCGCCATCGTGCAATAGGTTACAGTTTCTATAAACTCAAGCTTGCCATAGGCATCATCTACGATAACCATGTGGACTATTCCACTGTCATGTCTATGTTCTTTCCTTTATTGCTAATAGCATATTCGTTGTGTCGCGGTAAATGGCTTTTGCGTAATATCCTGTTAGTACTCATACTCTTCTTCCTTGTTGCCATCTACCTTACTTATGCACGCGCTGCTATGTTGGCGGTTGTATTCTCGCTTGTTGTATATGCCATGATCCGAATGAGAGTTGTAAAATGGCTCATGCCGGCTATATACGCACTCATGGCACTGCTGCTCGTGTACATGATTAGCAATAAAAAATATCTCGATTATAGACCCAATTACAATAATACCTACATGCATAAAACCTTTGCCGAGCACATGATCGCTACCCTGCGCGGTACTGATATGTCTTCAATGGAAAGGATATATCGTTGGATTGCCGGTGTGCGTATGAGTACCGATCATCCCTTGGTAGGTGTAGGACCAAATGCTTTCTATTATTACTATAAGCCGTATGCGGTAACTTCTTTCCGTACTTACGTAAGCCGCAATACCGAGCATTCTACAACGCACAATTACTTCCTCTATATGCTGGTAGAGCAGGGCTGGCCTGCTATGATACTTTATGCTATCTTGCTAATGGTGATGTTTGCCCAGGCACAGAAAACCTATCATCGTTTTCATGATAGATTCTATAAAAAAGTTACCATTGGCATTGCTATGCTTTTGGCCGCCAGCTTTGTAAACAATTTCTTCTCCGAGCTTTTAGGCCATCATAAAGTAGGCGCATTATTCTACCTTGGCCTCGGTCTTTTAGTGGTATTGGATAAAAAGAGTCGTGACGAAGAAGCTAAGCGTAACGCAGGAGACACTACTGAGTCGCAATAGCAGGTTCTATCCAGCTATCATTATCTTTTAATAGCTGTATTAGTTCATCCACAGCTATCTCGCTCGCCACATTGCGTTTTACTACTTCTTTCCCTTTGTATAGTGTTATCTTGCCCGGCCCACTGCCCACATAGCCAAAGTCAGCATCCGCCATTTCTCCCGGTCCATTCACAATGCATCCCATTATAGCTATCTTAACTCCTTTCAGGTGATTGGTAGCAGAACGTATTTTGGCAGTTGTTTCCTGTAGGTCAAACAAGGTGCGTCCGCAGCTCGGACAGCTGATGTATTCTGTCTTACTGATACGCGTGCGCGTAGCCTGCAATATGGAAAAAGCTGTATTGTTAAGGAATTGATTATTATTCTTTATTTCCAGATAGGTTCTGCCGCTCACTTTTATATTCTGCAGCTCCTGCAGGTTATTAGATAGCCATACTCCGTCACCGAATCCATCCAATAATAGACCTCCCGCATCCGTAGCAAAATGTATCAGTTGTTCATCTACTGTATCATCATTGCTGTGCACTTGCAGTATTACGGAGCAATTAACACCCTGTTGTATCAGTTCTATCATCAGGCGCCTTACTGATGGCATTGCATGTTTGTTACTGCTGTATACACACAAGATTACATTTTTATCCTGTTTGCATTTCATTATCAGTTCCTGCAAGCCTTCCCAGCTGTCATTAGCATCTACAACTACAAAATGTGGTCCTGTGATCTGGGTTTCTTTATTGTATTGTTCTCTGGTTAGTAACGGCTGGCATTTCGCTTTATCATCCATGCCCAGCCAGGTTGGCCAGTCGCAGATCATTTGTAAAGTTCCCGGTAATCCAAAGTCAATGATCTTATCCGCAATGTAGATAAAATCCGCCGCCGCATCCCCTATGTTCCACTTGTCACTTGCCGCATCATATTTGTACCCTATAGCTTGTAGGTCATCGGGTTTAATAGTTGTTGTCTTGCTATAGTCTGCAATTACCACAGGCACATGATGCCCTCCCATATTCTCTATGGTTGTACTGCCCCTGCGTTTATAGCTAAACGGATTGTACGGCAGTGAAAAACGCTCCTCCTTGCTTAATGGTTGTATAGCTGTATGTTCAGCACGCCTGGTATAGCGTTTCACTATATCACGGCATACAGGTATTTCAAATTCCGGATCTTCGGTTAGCGATACGCGTATAGTGTCGCCTATGCCATCCTCCAGCAGTGTCCCTATTCCTATTGCGCTTTTTATACGCCCGTCTTCACCATCGCCGGCCTCGGTTACACCAAGGTGTAGCGGGTAGCACTCACCAAACTCTTCATCCATCTTTTGTATCAGCAGCCGGTATGCCTGTACCATCACTTGCGGATTGCTGGATTTCATACTCAGCACTATCTGGTGATAGCTTTCATCTCGCGCTATACGTAAAAATTCCATGGCACTCTCCACCATACCTATTGGCGTATCCCCATATCGGCTCATTATACGGTCACTAAGTGATCCATGGTTGGTACCAATACGCATAGCTGTACCATATTCTTTGCATATTTTCACCAGTGGTGTAAAGCGGTCTCTTATTCTATCTACTTCAGCTCTGTATTCGCTGTCTGTATATTCTATTAAGTCAAATTTCTTTTTGTCTACATAGTTTCCCGGGGTCACGCGCACTTTTTCCACTATGCGGGCAGCTATCTCAGCGGCATTGGGCGTAAAGTGTATGTCTGCCACCAGGGGTGTATCATATCCTTTGGCACGCAGTTCGTTTTTTATGTTCAGCAGGTTTTCAGCTTCCTTTTTGCTGGGTGCTGTAATACGCACCAGTTCTGCACCTGCCTCTATACAACGTATGGTTTGCGCTACAGTAGCGGCAGTGTCCATAGTGTCCGTAGTGGTCATGGTTTGTATGCGTATAGGGTTGTTATTGCCCAGCAGCAGCTCGCCAATCTTTATTTCCCGGGTTTTTAAACGCTTGTAGTCTGTAATAGAGGGGCAATAATATTGCAACATATAACTTCGAAATGCCCTGCAAATTTAGGTGAATATTGCCAATGCACTGCCTTATATACTTTAGCGCCTTGTTAAATAGCTATATTATCTGCAATAAAAAACATATTTATTGTTTGCCTATAGACAAACAAATTGTTACCATAAGCACTCAATTTTGCTTTTTTCTCTGAAACAATAGTATTTTAGCAAACGCATTCAGCACTTGATGGAATACGAAATCAAACACTCAGGTAAATTTAACTTTGTAGAGGAGGGAGAAGGTGAGCCATTAGTACTGCTCCACGGTTTGTTTGGGGCTTTAAGTAATTTCAGGGACCTTGTGGATTATTTCAAAAATTCTTACAAGGTTGTGATTCCTATCCTTCCTTTGTTCGATCTTAATATCCTCGATACAACAGTTTCTGGTCTCGCAAAGTATGTACAGAAATTTATAGAGGCAAGGAATTATGGCAAGGTACACTTGTTAGGCAATTCGCTTGGCGGTCATGTAGGGCTTGTATATGTGTTAAAGCACCCTGAAAGCGTAAAGACGATTATCCTTACAGGTAGCTCTGGCTTGTTTGAGAATGGTATGGGTGAAACTTATCCTAAGCGTGGCGATTATGATTTCATCAGGAAGAAGACTGAACTTACCTTTTATGATCCTGCTGTTGCTACTAAGGAATTGGTTGATGAAGTTTTTGGTATAGTTAACAATCGCCTGAAGGCATTGAAAATTATTACTTTGGCCAAATCAGCTATTCGCCATAACTTAGGTGACGAGTTGAAGGATATAAAGATACCCGCCTGCCTCATCTGGGGCAAAAACGATACCATTACCCCGCCCATGGTAGCTGAAGAGTTTCATAAGCTGTTACCAAATTCTGAATTGCATTGGATTGACAAATGTGGCCACGCGCCAATGATGGAAGTACCGGGAGAATTCAATAAGATTCTGGAACAGTTTCTGGCTAAGCATAAAGGATAATTGAAACATTTTTTGTCATTTAAGTGTTATAAAGCTTTCACTATGTTATTTCTGGTGTAAGTTTTGCATTGTTATAAGTATTGAAATTGTAGTAAAATGATTATTGAGCAGCTTATATCACCTACTGTCCCTACATTAACGCCTGCCGATACAGGCAGCAGAGCTTTATTCCTTATGGAGGAGAACAACTACGCTCAGTTGCCAATGATAATGGAAGACCAGTATATGGCCCTGATCCAGGAAGATGATTTAATGGACTGGGATAAACCGGAATCACCGCTCAGTGCTGCAGACTTTCTCGATTATCGCCCGGCTGTTTTCGCTACCGGTCACCCATATGATGCGTTGAAGATTGCCTACCAGCACAACTTATACGTTATTCCGGTAGTTGATAACACCAACAAATATCTAGGCGCCATTACCCGCGATGAACTATTGAAATTCCTTGCAGAAAGTTCAGGTATTGAGACTCCCGGTGCTATAATGGTGATTGAAACAGAACCAAAGAATTACAGCCTGTATGAAATAGCACGTATTTGTGAAAATGAGGAAATTATGGTGCTAAGCACCCGCTTATATACCAATCCTCAAACAGGTATGCTGGAAATTACCATAAAGACAAACCGTACCTCTTTACAGGGCATCGCCGCTTCTTTCGAGCGTCAGAATTACCGCATAAAGGCAATATATGGTGAGGCAGAGAATAATGAAGATATGCTCGACCGCTACCACCTGTTGATGAACTTTATCAATATGTAATTTCACCTTCGTAATTTTGCATTTCAAGATTCTATAATGATTGCTATTGGTAATGTGCTGTTGAGCGATGAGATAATTCAGGAACACTTTGTATGCGATTTGCAAAAGTGTAAAGGTGGTTGCTGTGTAGATGGCGATTGCGGTGCTCCGCTTACTAAAGATGAAACAAAGGTGCTAAAGCAGATTTATCCTAAGATCAAAAATTACCTAACCCCTGAATACCTGGAAGAAATTGAGAAACAGGGAACTTCTACCACTGATCCTGAAATTGGCTATGTGACACCTACCGTCAATGGCGGCATCTGTGCATATGGTTATACTGATGAATTAGGCATTGTAAAATGCGGTATAGAAAAAGCCTGGAAAGAAGGCGTGATTGATTTTAGAAAACCCATTTCCTGTCATTTGTATCCCATCCGTATAAAAAAGATGAAAACGTATGAGGCGGTCAATTATGAGCCTCGTCCTACACTTTGCGCTCCTGCCTGTACATTAGGTAATAAGCTGAAAGTTCCGGTCTACCAGTTTCTGAAAGAGGCCCTCATTAGCAACTATGGGGAAGAATTTTATGAAGCGTTGGACGCCGTAGCAAAAGAATACAAGGATAAACTATAGTTCCTTCCTCAACCTTGCAACTGGTATATTCAGCTGTTCTCTGTACTTTGCCACTGTTCTGCGGGCTATATTGTAGCCTTTTTCCTGCAGCATTTCGGTTAGCTTTTCGTCACTATATGGCTTGCGTTTGTTTTCGCCGCCTATTATTCCGTTCAGTATAGTCTTTACTTCGCGGGTGCTCACTTCTTCACCACTTTCCGTTTGCAGCGCTTCAGAGAAGAAATATTTCAGCTTGTAAGTACCAAATTCTGTCTGTACAAACTTACTGTTAGCCACGCGCGATACAGTTGATACGTCCAGGTGGGTCATCTGGGCTATATCTTTTAGTATCATTGGCTTCAGGTTGGTTTCATCACCCGTTAGGAAAAACTCATGCTGAAAATCTATAATGGCCTGCATGGTATGCAGTAGCGTGTGCTGACGTTGTTTTATGGCATCTATAAACCATTTAGCGGCATCAA
>JBQCEX010000532.1:0-4164 GCA_051959855.1 Flavipsychrobacter sp.
AGAGCTTATTTCACGACCTTTTGTCCAGCGGTCGTTGCTTTCATAAAAGGAAGCGGCGTGCTTGCCGTCAAATTCCCAGGCTTTGATGATAACAGTATGCAGGTCTAAAAAGGTTTGATCAGTACGTATTTCTATATCACGGTACACCTGGTCATCTTCTTCCCAGTAAACTCTAAATCGCAGTAAAGGCATAAATTTGTAATACTAAGCTGCGTAAAAATAGGCATTTGAAATTAGTATTCAGGCATTGAAGGGCTGATTTTAAACATATAGACACATTCTGCGATGTATTACCTGTTAAAGGTCTTTTTTGTCGCATTTATATATTCAGGAATAATATTTTGGAAGATTTTAAAATAATCTTACCTTTGCCATCCCAAAATTGAGAACATGCCAAAGGTGAAAACTCACTCCCGTGCTAAAAAGACTTTCAAGGTAACAGGCACCGGAAAGATACGCAGATATAAAGCTTTTAAAAGCCACCTGCTGACGAAGAAAACAAAAACACGCAAGCGCCACCTGCGCCAGGCTGCGTTCGTACATCCTGCGAACATGAACCTGGTAAAACGCATGTTGCGTATGCGCTAAGCATAGCTCCGTAAAGGGAAATGCTGTAACAAGAAATTTTGAAATACTAATTATAAAACAAAACTTCGAAGCCTACGGGAACCAGGAGTTTTTAACAAGATAGAATATGCCAAGTTCATCAAATGCGGTTGCGTCTCGCGCGAGAAGAAAGAAAATACTGAAGCAAGCTAAAGGCTTTTATGGCAAGCGTAAAAACGTATATACCGTTGCCAAAAACGTTTTAGAAAAAGGTTTAGGCTACAAATATACTGGCCGTAAACTGAAGAAACGCGATTATCGCAGCCTGTGGATCGTTCGTATCAACGCTGCATGCCGCGAAGAAGGTATCAGCTATTCTCAGTTCATGGGCAAGCTGACTGAAAAAGGTATTGACCTGAACCGTAAAGTACTTGCTGACCTGGCTATGAATGAGCCTGAGTCTTTCAAGAAGCTGGTTGCACAAGTAAAGTAAACAACTAACTATATTAATATAGCCGGTATCCTTTGGTACCGGCTATTTGTATTTTTATTCAATTCGCTTTACTACGCTATATAGAAAGTCTCCAGCTCCAGTCCTCTGCCGTCTATTCCTGCCTTTTTGCCTTTCTCGAATATGCCATACATGGTGCTGCCGCTACCGCTCATAGCTGCATAAATGGCGTCCTGCCGGTATAACTGCTCTGTGATGCCTTCCAGCTCCGGATGCATTTCATACATAGGTATCTCGAAGTCATTGCTTATATATTCCTTCCACAGCTCTATGGGCAACTCCTTTATTTTCCGAAGATCAAATGGCGCAGCACTGGGGACGATCATCTGAAAGGCCTTAGCTGTAGAGATATGTACATCAGGGCATACAAGCTGTATGCTGTAGGCTGAAAGGTCCAGCTCTACCGCTTGCATTTGCTCTCCCCTGCCTGTTGCATACTGAGGTGTATTGTAAATAAAAAAGGGACAATCGCTGCCTAATTGCAGTGCCAGAGCGCTGAGCTCTTCTTTGCTAATATTGAGCTTGCAAAAATCATTTATCAGTTGCAGCATAAAGGCAGCATCTGCAGAGCCACCACCCAGACCGGCCCCCATAGGTATGGCCTTTATCATCCAGATATCAAAAGCAGGCACCTGAGCAGGATATTTTTGCTGCAGCAACTGCCAGGCTTTCCATACAAGATTGTCAGTAGTGTTCCCTGCAACCTCTTTACCGCTTATATACAGACCGGTTTCTTTTGCAGGTACTATTTCCAGGGCATCTGTTAAAGAGACCGGGTAAAATACAGTTTCCAGATCGTGGTAGCCATCAGCGCGGCGGTTAGTGATATATAAACCTATATTGATCTTGCAATTGGGAAAACTTACCATAAATATTGCGGCTAAACCTTCATCAAAAATACCTATTGCAGATTAATAATCATTCGCCACGGGTCATTTCACTATTATCAAATTCTTAATAGTATTTTTGGAGATACGCTATCGCCACATGAAAGAAGTAATAAGGCTGAACGACATAAGAAAGAGTTACTACCTGGGCAAGCAGGAACTGCCTGTGCTAAAGGGCATAAACCTGCTGATAGAACAGAATGAATATGTGGCATTGATGGGCCCATCAGGTTCCGGTAAATCTACCCTAATGAATATATTAGGCTGTCTTGATTCCCCTACCAGCGGCCAATACATACTGAAGGGAAAAGACGTGAGTGGCATGGCTGATGACGAGCTGGCAGACACAAGGACTATAGAGATAGGGTTTGTGTTTCAGCAATTCAATCTGCTGCCGAGGCTGACAGCATGGGAAAATGTGGCATTACCACTGATATACGCAGGAGCCAGCAAAAAGGAACGTGAGGAACGTGCACGTGAGATGCTGGACCGGGTAGGATTAAGCGATCGCGCGAATCATAAACCTAATGAACTGTCTGGCGGGCAAAGCCAGCGTGTAGCTATTGCGAGGGCATTGATCAATAATCCTTCGCTGATATTGGCTGACGAACCTACAGGTAACCTGGATACGAAAACATCCATAGAAATAATGGACCTATTTGGGAAGATACATGCGAATGGCAATACAGTAGTATTGGTAACACACGAAGAGGATATAGCCCACTACACACACCGTATAGTGAAAATAAGAGACGGTAACGTAGAAAGTGATACCCTAAACGCATCCCCGCTGCAAACTACTGTGGCCTAAACTGAAAATCATGGCATTTAAAATTTATACTAAGACAGGAGATAAGGGCAGCACCAGCCTGATAGGCGGTGTACGTGTGCCTAAAAATCATATTCGCATAGAAAGCTACGGCACTGTAGATGAGCTCAATTCCTTTATAGGCATGGTGAATGATATGTGCGGTAATGAGCAGATAAGCAACTGGCTGCGCGAGATACAAGACAGGCTTTTCACACTTGGCTCCGTGCTTGCCACTAATCCTGATAAGGAGGTAAAAATGAAATTGCCGGACCTGCATGATGAAGATGTGAACTGGCTGGAACAACGCATAGATGAGATGAATGAAGTGCTACCTGAGATGCGCTCATTTATATTGCCTGGCGGTAATCTCGCATCCTCCACTTGTCATGTAGCACGCTGTGTATGCCGCCGTGCGGAACGCCTATGTGTAGGTATGCATGAGCAGGATGAATATGTACCTGATCTGATAGTAAAATACCTGAACAGACTATCGGACTTTTTATTTGTATTATGTAGGTACATTAGTCATATAAATGGTGCTGAAGAGGTTGCCTGGCGCGCAAGGGTGTAAGTAACTAACGGGAAATAAAAGAGCCAGTCACGAAGACCGGCTCTGTGTTTATTAAATCATTCTTCTGTCTGCTTTATTTTTTCAGGAATTTGTCCCTTACTATATTTCCATTGTTATTTACTTCATAAAAATACATACCAGCGGGTAAATACCCTACCTGGAATGAGATAACAGATGGCGTCACAGTATAATTACGACTATCAATTACTCTGCCTATTATGTCATAGATTTTTACATTTACAGAGCCCGCAGGTATTTTATCAAACTTAAGATTGAGCACATCATTTGCCGGGTTAGGGTAAGCAAGCACTTTAGCTGTCGCATTTGTCAAATCATTTACAGCGAGCAGCGGTTGTGACTTTAACTGTAAGTAATCAATTTTGAGCACGGAACCTGCGGCAGCTGCATTCCAGCTACCGGACTGTATATCAATCCTGAGGGTATCAGGTGTAGTTCCTGCAGTGAATGGCATTTCAAAATAAGTCCATGCAGATGCAGCATGAAAGAAATAATTAGTACCGCCTACAGCTGTGCCAGAGGCAGTTAACATAACCATGAGCATAGCGGTATCAGCACCAGATGGAGTGTATTTATAATAACCTGCGATTGTATCAGCAGTACGTGTATATGGCAAGCCACCCCGAGGACCGCTATTCGGCGAATATTTACCTGTGGTTATTTGGGCAACCTCAACACTATTGCCACTGCCACCGCCACCTGTACCGGGTTCTGTAGTCAACTGCACAGAATAACTGCCAGCGCGATGATCTGTTGATTTGGATACTCCAGTGCCACTTCCTCCATGCGCTTCCACATCCCAATTATCTGGCATATCGAT
>JBQCEX010000533.1:0-4010 GCA_051959855.1 Flavipsychrobacter sp.
AGGCTAATATTCGCCCTGCTCTTCAGGCTATAACTAAAAAAGGTAGGAAGCTACTGGAATGGTCCGGGCTTTACAGCTGTTTAAATTGTTATATTCATAAAAGATAGAATAAATGCCAGGCAAAAACTGGATGCAGAATCATCTTTTAATTTAAATTTGTGGACAAGTTTATTTGGACTCGCCATATCGCAGATCGTACCTTGCAATCAGCTAATGGACCAATTTTATCTCTGTAAGTTAGCGACGCTCTTTGACATACTGTAAACCCTTTATTGAAGCATTTGCTGATTGTCACATTGGCAAATTTTAAATGCGACATTTTGTAACCTTTTGGGTAGTTCCTGGGTAGTTATGATAC
The DNA here is from genome assembly GCA_051959855.1 of Flavipsychrobacter sp. GTDB lineage: Bacteria > Bacteroidota > Bacteroidia > Chitinophagales > Chitinophagaceae > SZAS-30. Next base: position 359 of record JBQCEX010000533.1, read on the forward strand.
TTTTGATAAAATTATCATAACACATATGCAGAAGCCTTTCAGAGCATTAACTCTCTGAAAATGTCCCAAAAGAAATTTTCTCACAGAATGTCACATTTGCCCTTTCAGCGAACATCTGGCATATATAAAACTATATATCTGCGAATATCTGCCGGAAAGCAATTTTTAATTTTGACTTTTTAATTTTGAATTTGGCATGATTATACCCTTTATACCCATTTATACCCTGCGTCAATCCGCTGAAACCCAAGCTGGCAAAAGCATAGCGCCCAAAATCGCAAAAACACGAATTTTTTCTCAGGATTATACCTGTCAGTTATACAAATAAAAATGGGCTGGCAACAATACCAACCCATTCGCTATTATTTTAAAGATATCCACTAAAAGAAATAAGCCTGTTTTTCCAGCAACTTGGCAGTTATACGTCTGCGGGCCTCTTTAGTATTGAAGTTATCAGTCTTCGTAAAGCGCTTCAGCCCCATTAGCATCATGCGTTGTTCATCACCATCTGCAAAAGCGTTGATGGCATTCTTGCCAGCATGGTTTATGCGGTCAGCAGCATCAGCTATAAAGGTATGCACAGCATCAAGCGCCAGGCTTGCATTTTCATGCCTGTTTTCCTGCATCTTAATAGCGCGTAGCAGCATACTCTCAGCCTGGAAGGTGTCCAGCACCATATCGGCAACATTCATTAGCACTTCCTGTTCGCTCTCCAGTTTCATCATTAGCTTCTGTGCAGCAGCGCCTGCGCACATCAGTATTGCTTTCTTAAAGTTCTCTATCGCTTTGTACTCTGCTGCAAATGGTGCATCACTTTCACTAAAGTCTGGAATGCTGGTTAGTTCCTTCTGTATGCCCATGGCCGGCCCCATCAGGTTAATGCGACCTTTCATGCCACGCTTCAGGTACATATCCAGTATCAGCAGTCGGTTGATCTCATTAGTACCTTCAAATATGCGGTTGATACGGCTATCACGATAGGAGCGGGAAATATCATACTCATCAGAGAAGCCATTACCGCCATGTATCTGTACGCCTTCGTCCACTACATAGTCCAGCGCTTCTGAGCCTATCACCTTTAGTATAGCACACTCTATGGCATACTCTTCCGCAGCGCCCAGCACGCTTTCATTTTCATGTTTACCCGCAGCGCGTAGGGCATTCTCCTTATCATCTATCCACTTAGCGGTCCTGTACAGCGAGCTCTCAGAAGCAAATGTCCTGATGGCCATCTCTGCTAGTTTATATTGTATCGCTCCAAACTGTGCTATAGGCGTCTTAAACTGCTCACGGGTTGTAGCATATTTTATGGTAGCATTTAGTGCTCTCTTGGCCCCGCCCAGTGCAGCTGCGCACAGCTTCAGTCGACCAATGTTCAGGATGTTGAAGGCTATGATATGCCCTTTGCCTATTTCACCCAGCAGGTTTTCCTTTGGCGCAGCGCAATTCTCAAAGAAAAGCTGTCGGGTGCTGGAGCCCTTGATGCCCATTTTATGCTCCTCTTCGCCAAAGCTCAAACCTGGAGTATTGCGCTCTACAATGAATGCGGAGAACTTATCACCGTCCACCTTGGCAAATACGGTAAACACATCGGCAAACCCGGCATTAGTGATCCATATCTTCTGTCCGTTTATAACGTATTGGCTTCCATCGGCGCTCAATGTGGCAGTAGTGCGGGCGCCTAAGGCATCAGACCCTGATCCCGGCTCTGTAAGAGCATAGGCGCCCTTCATTTCGCCGGTAGCCAGTTTGGTGATGTATTTCTGCTTTTGCTCTTCGGTGCCAAAGTAAAGGATAGGTAATGAGCCAATACCGTTATGCGCTGCCATGGCTACGGCAAAGGAGTGGCCGCCGCCAAGGCATTCGTTTATTAGAGTAGCTGTCACAAAGTCTTTGCCCAGCCCATTATATTGTTCAGGAAATGAGGCTCCCAGCAATCCAAGCGCCCCTGCTTTATCAAGTAGCGACTGCATCAGCCCCGGTTCTTGCGCATCAATGGCTACAAGGTGCGGAAGTACTTCTTTCTCAAGAAATTCCATGCACATTTGTTCTATCATCCTTTGCTCTTCGTTGAAGTCCTCCGGGGTAAAGGTATTGGCAGGTTCAGAGGGTTGTATCAGAAAGCCGCCACCTTGTATTGCTGTGAGTGTTTGTGTTTCCATATCTAAAAACCTTTTACTAAAGCTAATGAGAAATTGAGTTTGACATTGTTAAATTACTAAGAAAAAAGCGCAGCTAAATTCATAATTTTAGAATAGGGTATAGAGTGTAATAATTGTATGGCAGAATCTGGATTTATTTCGCTGGAACAGGGAGCTTTGCATTATCTTAAGATGGGCATTGGTAAACGATTGCTCATTGCTTTTCATGGTTACGGTAATGAAGCTGCTATCTTCACGCCCTTTATCAAGTACCTCGAAACAGACTTTACCATATATAGCATAGACTTACCGCATCATGGAAAAAGCAAATGGAAAAAGCATCTGCCGCTTGAGATAAGAGACCTAACAAACCTGGTAAAGCAACTGAGAAAAGAAACAGAGGTAAAGCAGGTATCCCTAATGGGCTATAGCATGGGCGGCAGGGTATGTCTCACCATCATAGAGCATATGCCTAAACTCATCGATAAGGTATTGCTCATAGCTCCTGATGGACTCGTATTTAGCCCGCTGTATTACTTTGTAACAGAAAATTTCATTGGCAAAAGAATATTCAGGCACTTTCTTACAAAACCCGAAGGCTACATGCGCTTTATTGATAAAATGAGAGAAAAGAAATGGATAGATGAATCCCGCTACAAATTCGTTTCCTGGTACCTGCAATCAGAGAAGGATCGCGATTTCCTGTTGCGTGTATGGCCCGGCCTGCGCAAAATAGTACCCAATCTGAAGAAATTGAAAACCCTTATTAATGAATACGCCATACCAATGCATATATTTATGGGCGCTTACGATAGGGTAATACCTGTCGCAAATGCTGAGCGCTTTAAAAGGGGACTTAAAAGTGTGCATGTGCATGTGATGGAAAAAGGTCACCGTACTTTTGATTACGAAACCGTACCGCAAATGGCTAAATGCCTTTTAAAATAATAGATGTCCGTATTGATCGCAATTGCTTGCTTGCTTACGTTGTCTTATGTTGTTCTCATGTTGCTTTACCGTAAAGGTTGGAAAGAGCAACCGGCTTTTGTTTTGCCGCCTGATTTTGAACCGCGCACAAGCATTTCAATCATCATCCCGGCGCGCAATGAAGCTGCCAATATTCGCCATTGTATCGATGCTGTCTTATTGCAGGACTATCCACAACACTTAGTAGAAATTATAGTAATAGACGATCACTCAACAGACAGCACTTATGAAATTGTAAACGGATATGGCAAAAACGTTCGCTGTCTGAAACTGGCCGAATACCTGAGTGGAGAACAACTCATAGCCTATAAAAAGAAGGCGCTCAGTATAGGTATTGAAAACAGCAAAGGAGAGCTCATTGTTACCACAGATGCAGACTGTACAACAGGTCCTGAATGGTTGAAAAATATTGCTGCTATATATCAGCAGCAACAGCCGGTAATGATTATAGCACCCGTAGATTTTACCTGCAATAGCAGCATATTACAGCTCTTCCAGTCTATAGACTTTATGAGCATGCAGGG
>JBQCEX010000534.1:0-6080 GCA_051959855.1 Flavipsychrobacter sp.
CTTTTACAGGATTAATTACTTTTAAGACGATTTTAAACATATTCATGGCGCATTGCTTATAGCTTTGCCGTTGAAGATGAATATTTGATCTGTTATAAATAAAAACAATTTATGCTTTATTCGATGACCGGCTTTGGTCGTGCAGAAGCTACTGTAAATGGGAAGCAGGTAGTGGTGGAAGTTAAATCCCTGAATGGAAAACAGTTTGAAGTGGTAACAAAGCTAACGCCTACACTGCGCCCTTATGAACTGGACATACGCAGCCTGCTCAACACATTGCTGATGCGTGGTACCATCGACCTTGCGATAGCAGTGAAACAGGAAGGTGCATCGAAACCAATGGTGGTGAATACTGATCTTGCGGTGTTCTACTATAACGGCATGAAGCAAATAGCAGATCAGCTGGGGCTGCAGCAGGACAATGTACTTTCTACGCTCATGCGTATGCCTGAAGTAGTGGCTGCAGAGCAGGACGTACTGCCTGAGGAAGAATGGATGGAAGTAAAGAAAGCATTAGAAGCAGCAGCAAAAGAACTGATGCAGCATCGCAAGCATGAAGGCGCCGCGCTGCATAAAGACCTGAGCCTGCGTATAAAAAATATTGAAGATCTGCTGGAAACTATACACCCGTTGGAAGCCCAGCGTACAGAACGTATACGCACTAAGCTTACCCAATGGCTGGAAGATATGGCGGGCAAGGAAACTATTGACAGCAACCGCTTTGAGCAGGAGATGATCTACTACCTGGAGCGCATGGACATTTCAGAAGAAAAAACGAGACTAAAACAGCACTGTATTTATTTCAATGACACAGTGTCTCAGAATGAAATATCAAAGGGTAAAAAGCTTGGGTTCATTCTTCAGGAAATAGGCCGCGAAATAAACACACTGGGGGCTAAGGCCAATCATGCCGAGATACAGCAGATAGTGATCAATATGAAGGATGAGCTGGAGAAAGCGAAGGAACAGGTATTAAACATATTGTAAGCAATAAAGACATAAATAAACAGATATTGAGGCGTAGCTTTGCGCTGTAATTTCAAACGATTAGTATTCAATGCTTCGACATAACCTTGTTATTGTTCTTTTTTCCTGTTTGCTATTGGGCAGTTGTGTTTCTTCTCCTTATTTTCAGCGGGAAGAAGCTATTCCGCAAAATGCATGGCAGTATGATTTTAAGCCTACTTTCAAGTTTGACGTTTCTGATACCACTGCCCTGTATAATCTTTATTTTCTTATCAACCATACGGAGGCTTATCCTTTCTCCAACATCTGGGTATGGATATATACTAAAGAGCCAGGTGACAGCACTTTTAAAAAATCGCGTATAGAAATACCGCTTGCTGAAAGCAATGGCAAATGGATGGGTCGCGGCATGGGTGAGCTATGGCAACAGGAAATGCCCATAACGCGTAATGATGATCCTATGGTCTTTAATAAAAAAGGCACTTACGAAATTCGTTTTGAGCAAAACATGCGTGTCAATCCGCTGCCTGAGGTTTTGCATGTAGGCTTGCGCGTTGAGAAGATCGGTTACCGGCATACGCAGCCGCAAAAGAAATAGTATGTTATGCGTTTATTTTCTTCAGTACACTTGCTCCTGCTGGGTTATATAATAGCGGCACTCGTATTCTGGTACATCAGCCTGCTAAGGCAGAACGACCACATATTTGCCCAGGAGATAGTAATGCTGCAAACACGCGTGGACAGCACTCAGCAGCCTGATGTATATAACAAGGACCTCGGCATACTTATTAGAAGCCATCACATGCGCAAGAGCCAGTATATTGGGGAGGGCACTACTTTTCTTGTTGTTATTCTTATAGGTGCATCGGTGGTTTGGTCTTCATTTCGCCGAAGCCTGCGTCTGTCAAGGCAGCAAAATAATTTCATGCTGTCTGTCACACACGAGCTTAAGTCGCCTATAGCAGCTATGAAGCTAAACCTGCAAACGCTGGAAAGACACCATCTGGATGCAGAAAAATCAAAGCAATTAATTGACCGCTGTATAAAAGAATCAAACAGGCTGAATGACCTCTGTAACAACATGCTCTTTGCCTCGCAAATAGAGGGCAGACAATATGTAGCTGCAAAGGAAAAATTCAACTTGTCTGAGATGGTGGAAGATTCTGTTTCAGACTATGCACATCGTTACCCTCGTGTATTTGAGGAAGACATTATGGAAGACTGCAGGCTGGCAGGGGACAAGGTGATGCTGCAAATGGCTGTAAATAATCTACTGGAGAATGCCGTAAAATATACCCCTGCTGATAAGCCCATATCAATAGTACTGACACGCAGACAAAACAACGCCGTGATACAGGTCATTGACCAGGGACCTGGCATTAGCCATGAAGAAAAGAAAAAGATCTTCAACAAGTTTTATCGTATTGGTAGTGAAGCCAGTAGGAAAGCAACCGGTACAGGCTTAGGACTCTATCTTACTTGTAAGATCGTTAGTCAGCATAAAGGAAAAATAACTGTTAAGGACAATGCGCCGGGCGGCAGCGTTTTCGAGATTTGTTTACCGATCAGCTAATCTTCAACCATCTCTCCTGTTTCTTCGCCTTTACAGATGCCAAATGTTCTGCGGTGATAGGGCGACAGGCCATGCTCTCTGATGCTTTGCCTATGGAACGGCGTAGCATAACCTTTATTTTCATTCCAGCCATATTGCGGATGCGTATCATGCAGCTTCAGCATAAACTCATCCCTATGCGTTTTAGCCAGGATACTTGCTGCAGCTATCGATGCATAGGTGGCATCACCCTGCACTACGCATTGATGCACAATGCCAAAATAGGGGGTAAAAATATGCCCGTCTATTAGCAGAAGTTCTGGCCGTAACTGCAACTGGTCTATCGCCAGGTGCATAGCCTTAAAAGAGGCCTTCACAATATTGATGCGATCTATCTCTTCATGGTCCACCACGGCTACTGCCCAGGCAAGCGCCTTGCGTTCTATTATGGGGCGAAGTTTATTGCGGTCTTCTTCAGTTACCTGCTTGCTGTCGTTCAGTAAAGGATGTGAAAATCGGGGAGGCAATATCACAGCAGCGGCAAATACAGGCCCTGCCAGGCATCCCCTACCGGCCTCATCGCAGCCCGCTTCTACTAATCCCTTCTTAAAAAAACGTTTCAGCACTGGTTAGCACGGTATTTTATGGAACAAAATAAACGAATTTAATTTTTACAGTTAATGTTCGCTTTACATATTTAATTCATCTATTTTTTATAGAACTTTGAACAATGCTGCAATAGCATTAGGTTTGATAACAATATATCATTATGAATTCAGTGAAGTTGCCGTTTATAGCACGTCTTGCACTCACCTTGCTGTGTGTGGTGCTGATCATTTACCTTATGTATATAGGCAAAACGCTGTTGATACCACTGTTTTTTGCCTTACTAATATCTGTACTGCTATTCCCGCTCACACGGTTGCTGGAAAAATGGCATTTGCCCAGAGCGTTGGCTGCCATGCTCTCCATACTAACCTTTGTAATAGCGGTTGGTGCCCTGATATATTTCTTCACGCTACAGATAGCCAATTTCTCTAATGACCTACCACGTCTGCAAACACGCATGACGGAGATATTGCACAGTCTGCAGCATTGGATAACACGCAAATATCATGTCAATAGTCAAGAGCAGATGGACTACCTGAACAAGTCTGCCAGTGGCATGTTAAATACTGCAGCCAATTCCATTGGCAATACCTTTCTGGGCATTGCAGAGCTCGTTATCTGGGTGATCTTTGTCATCATCTATACCTTTTTCATGCTCTATCACCGCAGGCTGCTTACACGCTTTGTTATGGCATTGTTCCGGCCGCAGTACCGAAGCGAGGTTACAGAAGTAGTATACGCCACCCGCACTGTTATTAACAGCTATGTGATGGGCTTACTTATTGAAATGACAGTGCTCATTATACTCAACTGCAGCGTGCTTGCTATTCTTGGCATACAGTATGCCATATTACTGGGCGTGCTTGCTGCGGTGCTCAATATTATCCCCTATTTAGGCATCTACACCTCTATAGTTATCAGCATGTTCATCACCTTTGCAAATGGCACAGGCAGGCAGGCTATTGAGGTGGGTATTGTATTTCTTATTATACACTTCCTGGATTCCAATATCCTTATGCCGCGTATTGTTGGCGGCAGGGTAAAGATGAATCCTTTTATTACTATAGTCGCTGTTATCATGGGCGAGCAATTATGGGGCATACCTGGTATGTTTCTTTTTATTCCGCTCACTGCTATTATTAAAATAATCAGCGAACGCGTAGACGGCCTCAAGCCATGGGCTATACTTATAGGCGAGGAAACAAAAGAAGAAGAAAAGGTTATCCGATCAAAGGGCCGGGAGCATACAAAAAATAATTGACACAAAAAAGCGTGGAACTACGCTTTTTTCGAAATCGGGCAACATCTACCTTGCAGCACATATTGTACACGTGTTTACGTGCGCAGCGTTTCCGAAATAAATAATTGCTTCTTATTCTACCCAAACCCTTCTATCAGTATGAAGGCGGGCTTTATCTCCCGCCCTTTTACGTCAACACCCCTACACTCTACATAAAAGAAATGGCTGTCTGAGAAGACAGCCATTTTCCATTGCATGAATTTTATTGGTAAGTAATGAGTTATCTTGTTCTTTTAGGGCTATGGGTAATCTGTACAATCAGTAAAATCAGGGCAATGAGCAGCGGTATGGGTAAGTAATACATTTTAGTCCGTTAATTTTATCTAGTTCCGAAATACAGCACAAAGATGTTCCTGTTTGGCATTCCTTCAAAGTATAAACGCCCACTTAACGATGGTTTTGTAATCGCTTAACGAGTCCTTAGGAATCTGTCACTGCAACTCTAAAAATTATAGCTTCTATATTCGTTAACCACTCATTAACAAGCTAATTTTTCAGGCACTACACAGCACAATCCTTTAGACACACAGCGAAAGGAAATCACATATATTTGCTACCTATAACTCAATACAGGTAACAATCTTAAGGATAACTGCACTCTTTAATTCGGTACTCATAACTCAATACGAACTCTGCTTACAACATTTTTCAAAGGTATCTTTTACACTTAAATCCATTTTTCTAAGAGTTTAGACATTTGTACAATTCGTATCATTATTCTACTTTCACATTCTCATTGGCAAGTATGCTAATAATTGGTCTAAATAATTATTATTCTCTGCTGCTTGCCGTTCCTGCTACGTATAGAGAAGAGAAAAGGAGAGCCTGATTATAAACTGCAATGAATAACGAAACTATGCTCACTGATAAGCCCACTGGCAGAAGCCCGCAAGCTGCTACCACAGCACCTTATTGGACATTGAGCAAGTGGTTCCGCTTCCTTTCTTTTTTTCTGCTCTGCTGGATAGGTCTGTACCTCATTGCGCATTCCAGCAAGGTGCATGAAGGCTACATGAACCTGCGCCTGAATGCACAACAACTGGACCAGATCAATAAGATACTTTATTCTAAAGATGAGATCAGTCCTATTGGCAACGTAGTACGTGTAGATTCTGTTATTAATACAGACACCAGTAAAAAAGATAGTCTTGCAAAAGCGCGTGTGCAGGCAATGCCTACAGAGTATGTTGGCTATTACAATAAGTGTGATGACAGCTGCAAGGTGAACAAGGCAATGCTGTTTATCAGGAGTGAATTTGACAATAATATTAAAGAAGAGCAACTCGAAATAATAAAGCAATACATCAGCTCGTTCGGCGCGCAGGAGGTGGGCACTTTCCTGCTCAACATTAAGCTCAAGATAAAGTCATACTTCTGGCTCACGGGTGCCTTTGTTTACCTCGAAATTGTCTTCTGGTCCATTATAGGTGTTATATGCAGTATGCTATTTACGGCTGGCACTATCAGTAAATCGGCCGGTGGCGCTAAGCCTCATTTCAACCCAAATGAAATACCTTACCAGATAGCCAAGCTGTTCTATGCGCCGTTCTGCACCATTATTATCGTGCTTGCCTACAACTATATCAAACATCGCAATGTAATTGAGGTGAACACCAATGAGGGCATGCTGGTATTTTCATTTATGGCAGGTCT
>JBQCEX010000535.1:0-11841 GCA_051959855.1 Flavipsychrobacter sp.
TTTTTCATTAACCGATGTATCTGTAATACCTAGTACTCTTTGCTATGGCGTTTACACGCCAAGACACAAGTATTTAGTAAAAATCAATGGCGCCTATTCTAGTGAACCAACACCCGCACTACCAAGCTTTGGGTTTCAATGCTCGGTAGTAGGGTGGCATAAAGGCTCTGATAGATTTCATGATTTCCCTCCACCGGTACGCCGGGGTTCACCTGCAGGTTATTCATGGAATCCTTTTACAAAGAACACACCTGTTCAAGTTGATACTTTCTTAGCGGGCGGCGCCTATTGCATTGAAAACATAGCAACTTTAACTAATCATGGAGCAAGCTCTGCACCCAGCTCATGGGAAGCTTCATTTTACTGGCAAGCGCCTGATACAGCCATTGCTGATACAATTGGCTTCTGGTATATACTTTGTGCTGTGGATAGTGATGGCACTTCTGCAAATGACGTAACATTCCTTGGTCCCAGAGACGGGGTGACATTTGTTAACACGGCAACTACAACAGTTCATAAAGTATTCAGCAATGTAAGCTTTACTACATTCCCTAACCCTGTTATAGATCAGCTATATATAAGGATGAACAATTTAGAAACAGGCGCTTATGATGTTAATATATTTGACATGAGTGCCAGAAAGATCTATAGCCAAAACCTGCGTATTACTAACAGCTCTTATACAGCTAGTATAAATGCAGCAAACTGGCCTAGTGGCATTTACCAGGTTCAGTTTATTAAAGATGGTGATCAGCATATAATTTCTGTCGTAAAACAATAAATACACTCTGACTAAGTAAAAACCTTCCGTTGATGAACGGAAGGTTTTTTTATTGCCTGCCCAACGAATAAAATGGTGTTTAATGTCTTTATTCCTGTTCGCTTATATTCTAAATCACCCACTCATGAAAAAACAAATTCTACTTGTTTCAGGCGCTGCGCTATTAGCATTAAGTTTATCAAGCTACTCTGATGGCCCCGGCAACCATGCGTCACTAAATTGTACCGCGGGCGGAGGACCAGGGAACTGTTCGGGGTCAGGTTGCCATAGTGCCAATACTACTAACACTACAGCTCAGCTAATAGTGAGCAATACTATAGGAGGACCGGCCATTACCCAATATACTCCGGGTGCGACCTATTATGTGGCATTAAGCGGCACTAATACTGCTTCATTGCCGGGCTATGGCTTTCAGGCAGAAGCTGTAACTGCAGGTAACATACAGGCGGGATCATTCACTATCGGATCAATTGCCGACCAGCACACCACTTCATTTATCGGCCCAGGCAATGTACAGCTAATAGAAAACAAAAGGATCATTCCCTACACAAGTGGGCCTGGCGTTTATGAAGCTGATTTTCTGTGGACTGCACCTGTAGCCGGAAAGGGGACAGTAACTTTCTACAGCTTATTGCTGGCAGCAAACGGTGATGGAACCGAAGCAGGCGATCAGGCAAATGCAGCACCGCCGGTAGTAATATCTGAAGCAGGAGCTAGCGGCGTGACAGATATTAACAATGCAAGAGTAACAATAACTGCTTATCCTAATCCAGTGCATAATACATTACAGTTGAGATTTTCTAATACGGCCAATGGGATATATACGGTAACTGTTTATGATGCGGCAGGAAAAAACATATGGAATCGCAATTTCGAAATAAACAATCAAACGCTGGATGCGCCGATCCTTGCAAGTAACTGGCCTGCTGGTATATATCATGTACAAATAGTCAGCCATGGCTTGCAACGCACTATACCAATTCTAAAAAGCTAACAGGATATTTATTTAAAAAGCCTGCAATATCGCAGGCTTTTTAAATATTTCTCAATTCTATTTTTTCGGGTTTTGTCGTAAAAAATTACCTTTTCATAGAGAAGTGATTTCTACCTTATTAGAAACAGCTTATGTTGCGATAACTTATTCATTTACAGATAGATACTTTAAAGTTAACGTAACAGGCATGAAAAGAGTGATTGTATTTACCTCTATAGCCCTGATTGGCTATTTATCATTATCCAGCTATACGTACGGCCCTGCCGCACAAGCTAACCTGGATCTGACAGGTGCAGCAGGAGGAAGCGCCAATTGCAATACAGGTGGTTGTCATGCTAATAATTCCAGCAGTACGCAAGACACCATCTATGTAATAGATAAAACAACCGGGATGCCAGTAACACAGTATACTCCGGGTACAGTTTACACTGTTAGGCTAAGTGGCACCAACAGCAATACAGCGCTTACTCACTTCGGATTTCAGCTATCTGCAGTAAAAAGCGACTTAAGCCAGGCAGGGACCTTTGCAGTTACCAGCAGCAGTACCCATATAAAAACATTGAGTAGCAGGCAGATAGTGGAACACAATGGCGCCATCGCAGGCACCGGCAATAAATATGCAGTTACTATGAACTGGACAGCACCTGTTAAAGGTAGCGGCGATGTAACTTTTCACGGCATATTAAATGCAGTAAATTACAATGGTACTAACGACTATGGCGATATACCAAATCCTGCTACACCGCTTACCATTACTGAGAATACAAGCGCCGCAGTTGCTGATATATTTAGTGATATAGCTGTAAATGCTTATCCTAATCCGGCAAGTGCAACTCTAACCGTTGAAGTTGGCAATGCTACAGGGGTTTATGTTATAACCACATATGATCTCTCAGGCAGAAAGATAATGAGCCAAAGCAGTGAGCTTACTGGAGCTAATAATAAGATTAATATAAGTACGGCAAGCTGGGATGCAGGTATTTATTTACTGCAGATTGCAAAAGATGGCGCTACGCATACTTTGCGTATAATCAGACGATAACAAAAACTATTCAAACGTTGAGAAACCGGCGCTTCTGCCGGTTTTTTAATGCCATAATATGAGTATAGCATACAGTAGCATCATACCATCTATCAAGCCAAGGTAAACCTTATCTGACGGGTAGCGTTTACTATACTCTATTGCTATCTTGGTAAAAAATGCGGCCAACAGATCCGCAATAAAGCGAGGGAGTACGGGGTAACGCATATACTGAATGATACACAGCAATACGAACACAACAATGGCTGTATTAATGAGCCGGTAGCTATTTTTTAACCCAATGAGGTTAGGTAATGTATAAATATCTGCTTCCAGGTCAGTCTGCATATCGCGTATGTCAAACGCTACACATAACGTGAACATAAAAACGAAGCGCATCAATATCTCATACGGATATTCCATTATTGGCTTATCCCAATATAGCATGGGCAGTATACCGGTAACTATAGTCCATACACTTGTCAATACTGTGATCTTTATCCAACCAAAATCACGGATGCGTTTCTTTGCTTTGAAGGGAAGCATTGGGATAGAATAGGCAAAAGAAAGCAAACCTAATACTATGCAGCCCACCCATATCTTCCATGAAAGCCAGAACAAGGAAATTGCGCACATCAGGAAGCCGGCCACGCACAGAAAATAATGCCAGAATTTAAAATGCTGTGTCCATATATAGATGTCAGAAAGCTTAGCCGACGACTTCTTTATGATATGGTGTGTATTATATACCAGCAATGTAGCTCCGAAAACAAAAAAATGTAGAGAAGTAAACAGTGGTGGAATGTAACCAATTACTAAACGTTCCGTAGCCATACTTAAACCCACAGCACAGCATGCTGCGAAGAGGCTCGTGTACAGTATCCATTCTACCAGTCTGTTTATAACCTTCCTCATGTAAATACAAAAGTACGACCACAATAGCAGCCGTACTTAAGAATTAGTTATTTATATTATCGGCTTATTAAAGTGGTATATTACCATGCTTGCGCTTAGGCGTATCTGCCACCTTCTGCTCCAGCATTTTATATGCTTTTATAAGCTTGATACGTGTTTCCTCAGGCAGTATGACTTCGTCTATAAAGCCGCGTGCAGCCGCACCGTAGGGATTAGCAAATTTTTCTAAATACTCGTTTTCCTTTTCCTTCCATTTAGCATCATGGTCGGCAGCTTCGGCTATCTCCTTTTTAAAGATGATCTCTGCTGCACCTTTTGCCCCCATCACCGCTATTTCTGCTGACGGCCATGCAAAGTTCATATCTGCACCTATATGTTTTGAGTTCATCACGTCGTAAGCACCGCCATAAGCCTTGCGGGTAATAACCGTCAGCTTTGGCACTGTTGCCTCGCTTAATGCATACAATAGCTTCGCCCCGTTTGTTATAATGCCGCCCCATTCCTGGTCAGTACCCGGCAGAAAACCTGGTACATCTACCAACACTAATAATGGCACATTAAAGGCATCGCAGAAGCGTACAAAACGTGCTCCTTTCTTACTTGCATTTATGTCCAAAACGCCGGCCAGCATAGCAGGCTGATTGGCCACAATGCCTATACTACGTCCGGCAATACGCGCAAAGCCGACTACAATATTTTCCGCATAGTCTTTATGCACTTCGGTAAATGTTTCTTCATCCACTATGGAGGAAATCACTTCCTTTATATCATATGGTTGGTTAGCATTATCAGGCACTATGGTATTTAGTGCAGGACGCAGCTCGTCACCCATCTCGTAGGCATACACAGGTGCATCTTCTTCACAGTTCTGCGGTATATAGCTGAGCAGCTTCTTTATATTTTCAATACACTCCAGCTCATTAGCACATGCAAAATGGGTAACGCCCGATTTTGATGCATGTGTTTGTGCGCCACCTAGTTCTTCGCTTGTTACGGTCTCATGCGTCACGGTTTTTACCACGTTCGGCCCGGTCACGAACATGTAAGATGTATTTTCCACCATTAGGATAAAGTCTGTAATGGCAGGAGAATACACAGCGCCACCCGCACATGGGCCCATGATGGCCGATATTTGCGGAATAACACCTGATGCCTTTACATTGCGGTGAAAAATATCAGCATAGCCTCCGAGAGACACAACCCCTTCCTGTATGCGTGCGCCGCCACTATCGTTCAAGCCTATCACCGGTGCACCATTTTGCATAGCAAGATCCATGATGCGGCATATCTTTTCAGCATGCGTTTCCGAAAGGCTTCCGCCAAATACAGTAAAGTCCTGTGAATATACATATACCAGGCGTCCATGTATGGTGCCATAACCGGTTATAACACCGTCACCCAGGTACACTTCTTTCTCCATCCCAAAGTCACGGCTGCGGTGTGTCACCAGCATGCCTATTTCTTCAAAAGACCCTTCGTCCAGCAATAGCTGCAGACGTTCCCGCGCTGTAAGTTTGCCTTTCTTATGTTGCCCTTCTATACGCTTGGCGCCACCGCCCAGCATTGCCTCATCTATTTTCTTCTTTAGTGCGGATACTTTATCCATATATTAATTTAAATAGCAGGGCAAACCTAATGCAAATAGCGGAAACTTACTATTGGTATGATAATATTAAGATTCAATAGCATAATTAAAACAAATATTGCAGCCAATTTAAATACCTCAATAACTTTATCTCTAATTCTTAAACGTGAGAAAATTATTAATTGCTCTAATCCTTTTATCATGCTGCAGTTTGCTAAAGGCGCAGGATATAAAATCATACAGCTCTAAAGACCTTATGAGAAGAGTTTCTAATAAGGACACAATATATATTGTAAACTTTTGGGCTACCTGGTGTGCACCATGTGTAAAAGAGCTGCCTGTATTTAATAACCTCAGCAAGCGGTATGAAGGTAAGGCAGTAAAAATAATATTGATGAGCTTCGATTTTAAAGAGGCCTACCCCGAAACGTTAAAACAGTTTGTAAAAAACAAAGGATTGCAACCCGAAGTGGTCTGGATGAATGAAACGAATGCTGACATCTTTATTCCAAATATTGATGAGCGCTGGCATGGCGCATTACCTGCCACGCTTGTGATCAATACAAAGAACAAATTAAAGCACTTGTGGGAAGGCACAGTAACTGAAAAAGAAATAACAGATATAGTTGATAAGCACCTTTTATTAAAAAAATAGTTTCTTCACAGCGTGTTTCAGCTGATACCATATAAACGTTTTAATAAGCTGCTCGAAAAAGAAAGTTTCGAGCCTATGATAAGCTGGGGCATACGCCTCGCCATAGCCGCTACCGTTCCGCTAATATGGGGTATTGCCACACATCATATTATCCAATCTATATGGATAACCTTAACTGCAGAATGTATTTGCTGGGTGGAATTAAAAGGTTCGTACAGCTGGAGAATTGGTGTGCTATCCAGCGGTGCTGCTTTATGTATTATATTTTCAATACTGGGCACTATTACAGGCGGCAGCCTTATACTAAGTGTGTTGTGCATGCTGCTTGTAGGCTTTATAGCCGGTCTATTTAAAAACCTTGGTGACAGGGGCAGTACATTATCTATATCTGTTTACCTAACCTTCATTATATGCAATGCATATCCTGCCCATACCTTTGCTGCTGTTGTCAATAGGGCCTTACTGGTAGCTATTGGTGCAGCATGGACAATAACTGTAAGCCTGGTAACCGCGTTATTCATGCCGAATGCGCAACCCTACAGAAGGCAAATAGCACTGATATGGCGCAGCATTGCGATATTAATAGACACAGTATCAAAGGGCTGGGACCCTGATGAGCAACGCAGCAGCCTGCGTGATATTTATCTGAAGGAAAAAGACGTACGTACTGCCATTGACACTTCTTATCAGTTTTATGAGTCAATGGCACACCAGGTAAATGAAAAAGACAAGAACGAATATCAACTCGCGCAATTAAGAAAATCAACCAGCCTGGTAGCTGTTGCAGCAACGGCCATGGGCGATGAAATGGAAAGCCTGAACATGAAAGAAGTTGACGGGCAACTGCGTGTAAAACTGGCGTCGCTTTTCAGAGCTTTAAGACAAATTACCGAGCGCATGGCGAGCCTTGTCATCTCGCTAAAACCTGAAGAAGCCCTCCTGGTAAGGTCACGCATCAACAGGCTAAAGAAGCTAACGGCGCTGATACGAGAAAAGCCCGAAGCCATTAAACCGGAACAGCAAAAAGCCATTAATAGAATATTGCAGCTTGCAGAGCGTAGTATTAAGCTCATCGAAAGCTCTATGGAACGGTTGAATGTGATGGGCGAAGACAAGCCTGTATATCGGTCTTATTCGCTGGTAAGAACTTTATTTGTATTGCATCCTAAATATTGGATAAAGAACATAGGCATACTATTCAACTTCAACACCTTCACTACGCGCTACGCCTTACGCACTGCTGTCGCTGCTACAATAGGTATGTTCGTCTTTAAATGGTTCAATATCGATCATGGCTATTGGTTGCCATTCAGCGCTATGATCATCATTCAGCCCTATTTCGGAGCCACTTTCAAAAAAGCAATTGATCGTATTGCGGGCACCTTACTTGGCGGGCTTACGGGTGGTTTATTGTTAAGACTGCCTACCAGTCTGCATCTGCAGGAGGCCATTCTGTTCATAACTTTTATATTGATGGTTTATTACCTGCGTAAAAACTATGCGATCACTGCATTTGTTATTACAATAAACCTGGTATTACTCTTCAATCTGGAAGCTCCAATAAATGATCAACTTATCATAACGCGCGCGCTATGCACCATAGGTGGGGGCATTTTAGCTGTAGTATCAGGCTTTGCACTGTTGCCTACCTGGGATAGGAAATGGCTCCCCAAACACCTGGCCGAAGCAGTAAATTGTAATTATCAATATTTCCTCAGCACATTTTTCTCGGGGAAGATCAATATCAACTGGACGCGCAATAAGCGCAGCGCAGAGTCGAAGAACAGCAATGTTTTTGATTCCTTCAATCGCTACCAGCAGGAGCCTACAGGGCAAAGCAGAGGCCCTCTTTATTACGAATTGATCACACATAATGTGCGCATCACCAGGGACCTCAACAATATTCATCTGGAACAGGAACAATCGAGAAGCTTTTCCACAACCACGCTCGATCAGCAACTGCGCATCCATGAGGCCCTCGAGCGATTTAATATGGTGATGCAAGGAATAAAATCAGTGAATCCCGAAATAAATACGCAACTATATACACCTGATGCCAACTATACAGTTCCATTCTTATTGAACGATATTCAAATGGTCTATCTGGACAAGCTGGTGATAGAGCTAAAAACCATGCAACAGGACTTGACCAGCCTGCTGACAGCACTGAAATAACCACCATACGATTGCACCTTTATGGCAATAGTTGTAGCTTCGTGCGCATGAATTATCTGGCGCATGCCATGCTGTCCTTTGGCAATGCAGAAATACTTACCGGCAATCTTATAGCAGACCATGTGAAGGGTAAGCTTGCATTGGAAGAATTTCCTGCAGGCATTCGCAACGGCATAGTATTACACAGGCAGATTGATGCATTCACGGATAATCATCCTGCTGTAGCCAGAGCCAAGATATTATTCAGACCTGAATATGGCTTATACTCAGGCGCCATTATTGACTGCCTTTTGGACCATTACCTTGCTACAGACCCCAAATTCTTTAAAACAGAAGAAGCACTTTTGAAATTCACCACGGATACCTATCAAATGCTTGATGAACAAGCAACTTGGTTTCCTCCTGCATTTGCCAGGTATTTCCCTCACATGAAGGAGCATAACTGGCTGTATAACTATCGCACGGTAACTGGTATGCAACGCTCACTCAATGGTTTACAACGCCGTGCAACACATATGCAGCCTGCTGAAAATGCATATAAAATTTTCATTGTTCATTACTATCATTTGGCACAATGTTATTATGAGCTGATCGACGACCTTGTTAAATTTGTTAAAATTGAGTTAAGCTCCAAGAGTGCCTGAGTGCTGTTTTATATTTGTAACCATTCATTAAAAAGATTTAGTTGTTGCTATAGAAATTATTATGCGCAGATCGTTTCATTTTTACTTTGCTACTCCTCTTTTTGTTATTTTACTCTTAGCTTGTCATTCTAAAACCGATCCTGTCGCTGCTCGTACTCCTGCCCCCGGCTTTCATGATAATCCGGGCAAAGCAATTCCTGCACCACTCATCTATGCCGACTCAAGTACTGCTGAAAATCAAAGGATCATTCATAGTCTTGATGTCTATTACAATACACAGGCGCGTATAGGGTTCAATGGTAGCGTACTGGTAGGCTATAAGGGGAAAGTGATCTATGAACGTTACTACGGCTATGCTAACAGGGAACAACACATACCCATGGGCCCTGACAACAGCTCTCAGCTGGCCTCTGTTTCTAAAACTTTCACAGGCGCAGCTATCCTGTATCTCTATCAACGCAAATACCTAAACATAGACGATCCGGTACAGCATTATCTTAAGGATTTCCCTTACCAGGGCATAACCTTAAGAATGCTACTGAATCACAGGTCCGGCGTGCCTGACTACACCAAATGGATACCTGTGTACCGCAAGGACACACAAACCCCTGTGTCAAACAAAGAGATGCTGCAAATGATGGCAAGGTATAAACCGCATCTTGAGTTTACCCCCAACCATCGTTTTAAATATTGCAATACCAACTATGCACTGCTGGCAATGGTAATAGAAGAGGTCACAGCTATGCCCTACCCAGACTTTATGCGCAAATATATTTTCCAGCCATTAGGTATGGAACATACTTTTGTTTTCTACACACCAAACAAACTGCCATCTAATGCAACCATAAGCTATAAATACAACTGGCGCCGCGAGCCGGATATGTTTGCTGACGGTGTATATGGTGATAAGAACATTTACAGCACAGTAGAAGACATGTACCGCTGGGACCAATCTTTCTATCAGAACAAGCTGCTGGATAATGAAACTATAGAGCTGGCATATGGTCCTTGCTCTTTCGAGAAAAAGGGGATTAAAAATTATGGGCTGGGCTGGCGTATGCTTTGCTATCCTGATGGTGGCAAGATCATTTATCACAATGGCTGGTGGCATGGTAACAACACATCCTTTTATCGTTTCATTGCTGATAATCTCACGATCATTGTTTTAGGTAACAAATTCAACAACGGCATTTATCATCAGGCACCTGTCATCTACAGCATTGTAAAAGATAAGCCTGTAATGCATGGCTTTGATACTGAAGAATAACCTGAGCTTACAACCATTCTATAAAAACAAAACGCTCCGCATTGCGGAGCGTTTCTATTACTAATTCAATGCTGAATTACCTGCTGTAGTTAGGTGCTTCCTTAGTGATCACTACATCATGCGGATGGCTTTCTGCCATACTTGCCGGAGTGATACGCACAAACTGCGCTTCTTCCTGCAGCGTCTTGATATCCTTAGCGCCGCAATAGCCCATGCCTGCACGCAGGCCACCAACAAACTGCTGCACCACTTCATTCAACATACCTTTATATGGTACGCGACCTACTATGCCTTCCGGCACCAGTTTCTTAATATCAGATTCTACATCCTGGAAGTAACGGTCTTTCGATCCTTCCTGCATAGCCTCTACTGAGCCCATACCGCGGTATGATTTAAACTTACGGCCTTCATAAATAATAGTTTCACCCGGGCTTTCCTCGGTACCGGCAAATATTGAACCTGCCATCACGCAATTCGCACCCGCAGCAAGTGCTTTCACCATATCACCTGTATAACGGATACCACCGTCTGCTATCACTGGTATACCTTGCTTCTTCAGGGCAGCAGCAGCTTCCATTATGGCAGTAAGCTGTGGCGCACCTGCACCGGTCACTATACGTGTAGTACATATAGAGCCGGGCCCTACGCCTATCTTTACAGCATCGGCACCTGCATCAGCCAATGCCTTTGCACCTGCTGCCGTAGCCACGTTGCCACCTATTAGCGGCAGTGTCTTATATGCTTTTTTCACGGTACGCACCATATCTATTACACCCTTAGAGTGCCCATGTGCACTATCCAGTGTTATGATATCTACACCAGCTTGTTTCAGTGCCTCTACACGCTCCAGCGTATCTGCAGTGATACCTACTGCCGCACCAACCAGCAAACGGCCAAATTGATCTTTACAGGCGTTCGGGTGGCTTTTCACATGAATGATATCGCGGAAGGTAATCAAACCTATCAGCTTGCCTTTCTTATCTACTATAGGCAGCTTTTCTATCTTGTATTGTTCCAGTATCTTTTCAGCCTTTTGCATGCTGGTACCCGATGGAGCCGTTACCAGGTTTTCTTTGGTCATTATTTCACTTACCTTCTTCTTCAGGTTCTTCTCAAAGCGCATGTCGCGATTGGTAAGAATGCCAACCAGTATATTGTTTTTATCAACTATAGGTATGCCGCCTATCTTGTTATCACGCATCATATTAATGGCATCAGCTACACTTGCATCAGGAGAAAGCGTTATCGGGTCCAGTATCAGGCCGCTTTCATAGCGCTTTACCTTGCGCACCAGCTCTGCCTGGCGTTCTATGCTCATGTTCTTGTGCAATATACCAAGGCCGCCTTCCCGGGCCAGTGCAATTGCCAGTCTGTCTTCCGTAACGGTATCCATTGCTGCGGATATCATCGGAATGTTTAAGCGTATGTCTTTAGTTAACTGTGTGGTAATACTTACTTCGCGGGGGAGTACTTCAGAGTAAGCCGGCATAAGGAGCACATCATCAAATGTGAGGCCTTCGCCGTAGAACTTAGATTTTATTGCCATGTGCAAAGATATGACGAGGAAATGAAAAATGAAAAATAGGTTTTAAGAATAGGACTATAATCAGCGTTCAGCTCTGAAAAACATTGTACTTTACAGCAAAAATCGTATCAGGATGTCATTCCATCCCCAACTCGCCTACGAGCCTTTAGCTGTACAGAATGCCTGGCAATCGGGCGCTCTGAAGGGTTTGCTGGAGTATCTGAAAGCTTACTCTCCATTTTATCAGCGCATTTTTGCCGAACATCACATTAACATAAA
>JBQCEX010000536.1:0-6312 GCA_051959855.1 Flavipsychrobacter sp.
TTTTTTTAATTCTTTGGTAATTAATTCTTTTTCGCTTTCAGCCAGTTGCAGCGACTCCTCCACATCTTCATGTGTTTCATTTGACTGTATCAGTATGGGCGTGTTTGCATTATAAGGCGCAGGCGTCACCACAGGCTCAGGAGCAGCATTATATACAGGCAGCAAATTTTCTGCAGCGTTCGCAGTGGGATATCCGTGGTGCTGTGCCACATCAAATATCATTTGTTTCAGGTCGTTCATATCCTTTTTCAGGTCAAAGAACAACTTATATAGGATATCTCTTTCTGTACTGAAATCAGCTGTCCCATTACTTCCGCCTGCATGGGTAGGCATTAGCGCCATACTGCGCACTCCTTCCCGCTGTGGTAGAAAACGCTGCAGCATTTCAGCTGTTATCAACTTATCCGTGCTCAATACAGACACCTGTTCGGCTATATTTTTCAGCTCACGCACATTGCCTGGCCACGAATAATTCAGCAGCAATTGCTGTGCCGCAGCATCCAATTGAACAGATTGCGTTTTATATTTTTCTGAAAAGTCTGATGCAAATTTTCTGAACAGCAAAGGAATATCATCCGGCCTGTCCCTCAGTGATGGGACTCTTATAGGCACTGTACTTAAACGGTAATATAGGTCTTCCCTGAATTTGCCTTGTTGTGTATATTCTAATAGGTCCTTATTAGTAGCAGCTATTACACGCACATCTGTTTTTTGCACTTTCGATGAACCTACACGTATAAACTCTCCCGTTTCCAACACACGCAGCAGGCGCGCCTGCGTACCCAAAGGCATTTCTCCTATTTCATCCAGGAAGATGGTACCTCCGCTTACTGTTTCAAAATAACCCTTACGGCTGTCAACCGCTCCGGTAAAGGAACCTTTCTCATGTCCGAAGAGTTCACTATCTATAGTGCCTTCTGGTATAGCACCACAGTTTACCGCAATAAATGGATTATGCTTTCTGGGTGACAAAGCATGTATAATATTGGAAAACGCTTCTTTACCTACACCACTCTCCCCTACTATCAGTACAGACAGATCCGTATTGGCAACCTGTACTGCTGTGTTCAGTGCATGGTTCAGTGCCGGCGAGTTACCTATAATGCCAAACCTGTTTTTTATACTTTGTATTTCCATGCTCGAGGTCCTTTAGTTAACTAAATTAATTATTTACCATCTCGCCTATCAATGTTGCAGAGGTTGCTTCATTGATCTTAACCATTACATAATCTCCTTTGTTCAAGTTTGCGGTTCCCTTCGGGAATACCACCATTTTATTTTGGCTGTTTCTGCCACACCAGTCTTTATCACTGCGCTTGCTATTTCCTTCTATCAGCACTTCAAACACTTTTCCTATATCGTTGGTATAGCTTTCGCGCGAGTGACTATTTTGCAGTTTTATTATTTCTTCCAGTCTTCTTTGTTTTACATCATCCGGCACATCATCAGTGTAGCGTCGTTCCGCTAATGTACCCGGACGCTCACTGTACGAGAACATATAGGCCATATCAAAACGGCAGGCTTCCATCAGGCTCAGCGTATCCGCGCGTTCCTCTTCTGTTTCAGTGCAAAAACCGGAGATTACATCCGTGCTCAATCCGCAGTCCGGCATTATTTCACGTATGCGTTGCACCTTGTTCAGGTACCATTCCCGTGTATAAGTGCGATTCATTAGCTGCAGTATGCGTGTATTACCGCTCTGCACCGGTAGGTGAATATACTTGCAAATGTTATGGTACTTAGCCATTGTTTGCAGCACATCATCAGTTATATCTTTTGGATGAGACGTGCTGAAACGCACGCGCAGCAATGGTGATATCAGCGCCACCATTTCCAGCAGTTTTGCAAAAGTCACAGCGTTCTCAACGCCATTGCCTTCATTAAAATAATAGCTATCTACATTCTGCCCCAGCAGTGTCACTTCCCTGAAACCTCTGTCGAATAGGTCTTTACATTCATTTACAATGCTTTGCGCATCACGGCTGCGTTCACGGCCACGTGTAAATGGCACAACGCAGAAGGTACACATATTATTACAGCCGCGCATTATGCTTACAAATGCCGTAACGCCATTACTATCCAGGCGCACAGGCGAAATGTTTGCGTATGTTTCTTCACGGCTCAGCAGCACGTTTACGCTTTTCTGGCCACCCTCAGCTTCCTCTATCAGTCCAGGCAGGCTACGATAAGCGTCTGGCCCTACTACCATATCTACCAGCTTTTCTTCTTCCAGCAGTTTTGCTTTCATGCGCTCAGCCATACAGCCGAGTACACCCACCAGCATACCGGGTTTTTGCTCCTTCACTTTGCGAAATGCCTGTAGCCTGTTGCGCACGGTTTGCTCTGCCTTTTCTCTTATCGAACAGGTATTCAGCAATACCAGGTCTGCCTCCTCGTAATTGCGTGTCGCCCCAAAACCTTCTTCATTCAAAATAGCAGCCACTATCTCACTATCACTGAAATTCATCTGGCAACCATAGCTTTCTATATAGAATTTCTTCGCATATTGATTAGGATCTTCTGCGAAAGGCGCAAATGCCTCACCTTGCCTTAATTCATCAGTTACTTTTTGCAGAACTTCTGCCATATTTTCAGTTTTCGGGTTACAAAGGTAAGGAGAATGTATGGCTTTAACAGCCGTTAAACACATATAGTAATAACAAATACAATGCAAAAGGCCACCTTATAGGTGGCCTTTCAATTATCACATGATTTAAATATTAATTAAATTCAGAATCAGGGATGTTTTTATTCACTTCTACTGACTGCACTTCAGCTGATATGTTCTGAGGGCCCATAGATTCTTTTACGGTATATGGTATTTTATATCCGTTTCCACCCGGCACTTCTTTATAATTGCTGTATTCAGAAGTTTGAGTGATACTGCCCTGTGGTGTTTCCTGGCTTTGTACTTTCTTCACCAGCAGGCCTGAAGCTTTATCATAGTATTCTGTACTCTTTTTGCCTTTAGCATTTACAGCTTCTACCACATATGCATCGCTGCCATTTACGCTTTCTACGCCCTTTACAGTGCGTTTAATACCATATTTCTCAGGGTGCAGGTCTGCATAGATATCGGCCTGTTCTTTAGTTTCTGCCATATCATCAGCACTCATGTCTTGTTTTTGGCCCTGTTGTTCCTGGTAGCCTTTAGTACCATTGAATGCTTGTTTCTGGAACACCATTTTCTGTCCGTTCATATTACCGGCCACTTCTTCCATAAACATACCCGGAGCCTTTTTCATTTCCGTAATGGTGATCTGCATGCCCTGTATTTGCGCATTCATGGTTGTTTTTATATCCTTTATACCGTTTATAGCTTTTGCACCACCTATCGCGTTGACATATTTTTTCATTATATCATCGGCTGATACGTTAGTCGGTGCAGCAGACATTTCAACTGGCTTAACGTTTTCACCATAGCTATTGTAATATTCTACATTACCATCTTTAGTGAATTTAGCTAATGTCTTAGCTACTTCGTCTTTGCTGCCCACTACCACTACGTTCGCATTTTCAGGAAGAATGTATTTGCGCGCCATGTTCTGCACATCATCCGCATTTACAGCGCTCAGGTTCTTCAGGTAGTCTTTGTAGTAATCTTTTGGCATATGGTAACGCTCAATATTAATAGCGTACTGAGCTACGCGTGCAGGATCTTCCAATGCTATCGCAAAGCCACCCGACATGTAGGTAATAGAATTCTGCAGGTCCTGGTCAGCCACCTTCTCATTGCGCAGGCGGTTCATTTCATCCAGTATAGCAGCTACTGCGCTGTCTGATACATTGTTGCGACATTTCACATAAGCGGTGAAGGTACCGTCAAACTGGTCGTCTTTAATAGATGAATAAGAACCGTATGTCCAGCCATGTTTTTCACGCAGGTCCAGAAACAGGCGGCCTTGTGAACCACCACCCAGTATTGTGTTCAGTACGCGTGCTTTTACCACGTCTTCGTTACCTGGCTTCAGGTCTATTGGGTAGGTAACGTTTACTACGCTCTGTACTGCACCTACACGAGGTACGAATTCTACTCTCGTGCTCTTAGGCAGTGGGTAGCGGGAATAAGATGTTGTAGGCACTTCCGCTTTCTGCCATTTGCCAAAGTATTTTTCTATCAGTGGTTTTACTTCAGCTATAGTCACATCACCTACTATCGCCATATATGCTACATTAGGACGGAAGTATGTGTTGTAATAAAAATCGCAGGTTTTCAGTGTCACATTGCTTACGGTTTTCTTCGTAGGCACTTCACCATATGGGTGAGCAGGGCCAAAATTCACTGCTGCACTCACGTTTCTGCCCATCGCATCCGGATCATTTTCTTCTGTTTCCAGGGCCGATTCCGTACGCTTCTTTATCTTGTCCAGTTCTTCCTGCTTAAAGCTTGCATTCATAGCTATATCGCTCATCAGCTCCAGTATCTTGTCCTCATGTTTTGTCAGGCCGCTTCCGGCTATTTCATCGTCTGATGCATTGATGTTAGCTCCTATGAAGTCTATTTCCTTGTTCAGCTCATCTTTTGAACGTGTTTTAGTACCTGTAAGCAGCAATTCAGACATCATGTCTTTGTAGCCGGCTTCATTACCCTGCAATGCAGGTTTAATATCAAATTGTATATCGCATGATATTACAGGCAGCTTATGGTTTTCTACTACGAAAACACGCAACCCGTTAGGCAATGTGAAAGTTTCTGTTTTGCCTAGTTTTATTTCAGGTGCAGGTCCCGGTTTCGGACGCACACTACGGTCCAGCGACTGTGCATTAGCAGATACTGATGCTGCCAGCGCCAAGGTTAATATGGGAGAAATGATATTTTTCATAATTAATTTTTTGAAAGCGTTTCGCTAAATGATTTTTTTAAGATGCCTTATTTCTTTTCTTCAGTTTTCTTTTCTTCCGACTTTGGTAAGTAGTAAACTACAAGGCGGTTCTCTTTAGTAAAATATTTATCAGCTACACGTTTCAGGTCTTCTTTAGTTATTTTCTGGTAGCGGCTAAGCTCTGTATTGATCAGGTTAGCATCGTGGTTGAAGGTATAATAAGTAGCCAGGTTGTCTACCACACCCAGTACTTTCTCGTTCTGGGTTATGAAGTCATTTTCTGCCTGGTTCATCAGCTTTGTATATTCTTCATCGCTTATCAGGTTGTTTTTTACTTTATCAACCTCTGCAACCATTGACGCTTCCAGGTCTTCAGCTTTTACACCGCCGTTAGCTATGCCATACATTACAGCTATGCCGGGGTCTTCACTTGGTGGTGCAAAGGCGCCCACAGCTAATGCTTTCTGCTGCTTGTCAGCTATTTCCTTCTGGAAGCGTGAGCTCTTACCCTGTGAAAGCAGCTGTGTCAGCAATTGTACTGCATAGTAATCATCAGTGCCCATCTGCGGCACGTGGTAGGCCATAAATACTGCAGGCAGTTGCACGTTGTCGTAGAAGTGAACTATTTTCTCTTCTTTCTGTGCAGGTTCCTTTACAGTTGGACGAGGTATTGCTTTTGTGCCTCTTGGTATGTCGCCATAATACTTAGCTACCAATTCCTTTGTTTTGTTAATATCTATATCACCGCCTATTACCAACACTGCATTGTTTGGTACATAGAAGGTTTTATAAAAATCCATGAACTCAGACAGTTTTGCCTGGTCTATATATTGCTCTTTACCTATTGGTGTCCAGCGGTAAGGGTGAGCAGTGAATGCGTTTTCATATATCACGCTCTGCCATTGACCGTAAGGAGTGTTATCGTAGCGCAATTTCTTTTCTTCTTTTACTACTTTGCGCTGAGTTTCTACACCCACTGTGTCTATTTTAGCATGCAGCATACGCTCAGATTCCATCCACATCGCCAGTTCTTCCTGGTTCGATGGCAGTTCTTCGTAGTAATACGTGCGGTCTTGTGTAGTGTTTGCATTTAGCTGGCCACCTGCAGACTGCACTAATTTCATGTATTCACCGCGCTTGATGTTGTCACTGCCTTCAAACAACAGGTGCTCGAAGAAGTGTGCAAAACCCGTGCGTTGCGGATCTTCATTTTTTGAACCTACATGGTACATTACTGAAACAGCTACTATTGGCGTGCTGTGGTCTTCATGGAGGATTACATGTAATCCGTTAGGGAGATCATATTCAACAAAGTTGATCTTGGCTGAAGCCTGTGTACCTGTCAGAACAGATGCACCAAGCAGCAGCGCATAAAAAGCATTTCGCTTCATAAATGAGTAAAATTTGCTGCAAAAATAGCATTTGAGTTGTAATGCGTACAATCCTTAGGAAAAATCCCCATTAATTTCCCCTGTCACGTAGCTTTGCA
>JBQCEX010000537.1:0-2715 GCA_051959855.1 Flavipsychrobacter sp.
ATGTCATTGACCATATTTATACGCCGGCCAGCTCTTATAAAAGGCTTATGAAGTTCTTTGATACCTACCGTTTTCCAAAAGGAGGCTTTAAAGTAAAAGAACGGCTGACCATGCATAAGTTAAAAATAGCGATGTCAGTAATGTGGAGGCTGGGTATTGCCGACAGCAACAGAAGGTACTTCTGGAAACTAATATTATGGAGTATGCTTCATAACCGAAAAATGCTGGACAAGGCATTCTTTTATAGCGTGATGATATACCAGATGCACGAAACCTATAAGACCATTCTGCAAAAAGCAAATATAGAAATGGACAGCTTTGGCAAGCAACCGGAAGCATTGAAAAACAGGGAGTCTGCTATTAGCTTTTCTATGCTTGAAAATTAATTTTTTTCTTGTACAGGGCATATGGGAATGCTAATTATCCCATTGATACAGCTTCTTATCCTGACGCTTTAAAGCCGTAACTTATTGCAGCCTCCAGCACGTCTATATTTATATCTTTTAGTTTTTTGAACTTAATGCAATAGCCTGTTACGCTAGCCTTGCCAATATTTTTCCCATAGGTTTGAGCCAGGTATGCTTTATCCTTAAGGCCAAGAATGTATACAGAGATGCCGGTTTTGTTTGCGCTTAAACCAATTTGAAAAAAATCTTTAGTTGTTCCGTTAGCATATTTTATGGTGTGAAATCCATATCCTATTGTAGGGTTCGTAACAGTTTCGCCTTTGTCGTTTTTGCCATTGTCGAACCACAATTTACACTTAGGCGATACCTGGAGTATGAGCTGGTGTAAAGTCTGCATGTCGTTGCGTTTTGCATCAGGTTGACTGGCGATATTTTCTGTGATCTGCTCCTGTACGTTCATAAAAAATATTGAATTAAGTGAGGAATGTGGTTAATGCTTTCCTTAAAATATGAACAAACTTAATGCAATACTTCTTGCTAAAGGATAGACGTTGTAAACTTCGGTAAGTGGCTTATTGAAGTTGCCTTTCAGGAGCTAGAGCAAAATGGTAAAAAAATAAAGGGAGGCGTTTTGCCTCCCTGAATTTCTGTGATCCCGTTGGGACTCGAACCCAAGACCCATACATTAAAAGTGTATTGCTCTACCAACTGAGCTACGGAATCATTTCCCTATCCTTTTCCGGAACGGGACGCAAAGATAGGAATATAGTTTTTTCTACAAAAGATTTTTGAAAAAATTTTATTCCACATAGCTGAAAGGCTTTTGTGGCAATGGTTTCAGCAAAAATATATTCTATTGTTATTTAAAAATTGGCAATGATCTTTACGTTGAGCAGGCGTGGTGTGAGCCTGTTGGGCACTGCATATATTTTGCCGCTTGTCTGGTCCTGCACCCAGGTGTAAGAAAGGGTGTTCTGAATATCGAGCAGATTGAAGACCTCGAAGCTACCCCAGATGCTTTTGATATTGCGGAAGAAGCTGTGCGCGGGACGCTCTTTCTTCTTGCCATCGAGCAGGAGGGCTGAGAAGCCTATATCCACACGCTTGTAGGCAGGCAGGCGCAGTGTATCGGCATAAGGAGGCTGGTAGGGCGGACCGAATGGAAGGCCAGAGCTATACACGCCATTGATATGCACCTTGAAGTTCTTGTTGCGCGGCAGATAGTCTTCGAAATACATGCCGAGCATAAAGCGCTGATCGTTGGGCAATGGTATGTAGCCGGGATAAGTGATCGATGTAGCGCCTGATGCGGAGGTGTGCACGATCTGATCGTCCAGAATATTGTACATACCTTTTAGCATACCGATACTGACCCATGAGGTGGCATCCTTTACAAGATCGCCATAGAGACGAACCTCGCCGCCGTACACATAGCCTGTGGCATCATTACGACCGTAGTAGCGCACCTGTATGTTATCGTAGATATAGGGCACGAGATCCCAAAGGTCTTTGTAGTAAACCTCTGCAGTGAGCTTGAAGGGACGATCGTACATCTTGAAGTTGTAATCGGCACCGAGGACTATGTGCCATGATTTCTGCGCCTTGACATCCTGATGCACGATGCCCTGGAGGTCACGCATCTCAAGATAGAAAGGTGGCTGTGCGTATATGCCGGTAGCGAACTTGAATACGATATCGCGCTTCCAATTCTGCGGCTTAAGAGCCAACTGCAGGCGCGGGCTTAGTACCAGCTCGTTGCTCAGGCTGCTATAGTTGTAGCGTAAGCCTATAGAGCCAGTGAGGCCGGAAGAATCGCGCAGGCGGAAATTGTCTTGCACGAAGCCGTAGTAGCGCATATAGTTGAACGCAGCAGAAGTATTGTAGAAGTAAGGGAAGTAAAGTGAATCGGGGTTGTAAGGCTGGTTGTGATTGGATGAGTCGCGACGCTCCCATTCGTGCAGATTATCGTTGATGCTGACCACCGTGGCATCGAGGCCAAACTGGATATAATGTTTATTGCCATCGTAAGCGCCGCGGAAGGATGCAGTGCCGACGTTGACCTTAAGATAATCGCGCGTATAATCCTGTATGAGGCCTGTGCCAAGAGAGGCTTTTACCTGGCCGAAATCGGCCTTGCCGAGGTCTGTCTGGAGGAGGCCAAGGAGGTATTCGCCGCTTATATCAGAAGTCTCCATTTCGTTGGTCTGGAAGCCAGACACGAGGAACTTGAGCTTCCAACGGCTGGTGGGGCGATAAGTAGTAGAGATACCTGCAAAGCGAGAGTCAAACTGATCGAGCTCGGCGCCAT
>JBQCEX010000538.1:0-10855 GCA_051959855.1 Flavipsychrobacter sp.
TAGGTTGCCAGGCTGAAAATAACATATCAGTAGTAGGTAAGGACCATGTGTTGAAATATCATGAAATGCACTGGATGCGCATTGACCGTTATTTCAGCGGTATGCCTGATGATCCGGATACAATTCAGACAGTATTCCAACCAATGCTTTGCCAGCACTGCGACAACGCGCCTTGCGAAAACGTTTGCCCGGTGTCAGCAACCAACCATAGCTCTGAAGGGTTGAACCAGATGGCTTACAACCGTTGCATTGGGACTAAATATTGTGCCAACAACTGTCCATACAAAGTACGTCACTTCAACTGGATGGATTGGAACGGTGCAGATTGCTTTGAAGATAACATTTATGAAGATGGCCGTCGCGATGATATGAATGATGATCTTACGCGCATGGTGCTGAACCCGGATGTTACTGTACGTAGCCGTGGTGTAATGGAAAAATGTACTTTCTGCGTACAGCGTCTTCAGGATGCTAAACTTTCTGCTAAGAAAGCTGACCGTCCGCTGAAAGATGGTGAAGCACGTACAGCTTGCCAGCAGGCTTGCCCTACTGACGCCATCACTTTCGGTAACGTAAATGATAAAACAAGTGCTATTTATCAGTTGCGTACCAACCAGCAGAGAGAACGCCTCTACTACGCATTGGAAGAAATGCACACCCTGCCAAACGTAAACTATCTGGCTAAAGTGCGCAATACAGACGTAGTGGTAGGTGGCAATGAAAAACTGGATGATATGTATAACCAGCACATCTAAACAATGTGCGGCTAATACTGCGAATAACAGAAGAATAAAATAGAAGAAAAGCGTCGGAACAGATTGGTGAAAAGAATAGACGCTGAGACAAAAATTAAAACGAAATTTTACTAATTAGGTGCTATGCATATTAAGTACGAATCGTTTGTACGAGAACCGCTGGTAAATGGTGATAAGAATTATCATCAGGTAACAGAAGATATTATCGGGCCAATTGAAAGAAAGCCGGGCCGCATGTGGTATGTTGGCTTCTTTTTCTCAGTAGCGCTGTTATGCTTTGGTATATTCTCTGTGACCTGGGCGGTTTATTGGGGTTTAGGAACCTGGGGTGTGAACAGGACTATCGGTTGGGGTTGGGATATCACCAACTTCGTATGGTGGGTAGGTATCGGTCACGCCGGTACGCTTATCTCCGCGATTCTTTTGCTATTCCGTCAGGGCTGGCGTACAGGTGTGAACAGAGCGGCAGAAGCGATGACCATCTTCGCGGTAATGTGTGCCGGTCAGTTCCCTATATTCCACATGGGTCGTGTATGGGATGGTTTCTTCGTATTGCCTTATCCTAACACCCGCGGTCCACTGTGGCCTAACTTCAACTCTCCGTTGCTTTGGGACGTGTTCGCGATATCTACTTACTTCACAGTATCGTTACTGTTCTGGTATTCAGGCCTTATTCCTGACTTCGCAACTGTTCGCGACCGTGCTAAAACTAAATTCCGGAAACTTGCATACGGTGTTGCTTCTTTCGGTTGGACTGGTTCTGCAAAGAACTGGCAGCGCCACGAAGCACTGGCCCTTGTGTTAGCAGGGCTCGCTACGCCACTGGTACTTTCAGTGCATACCATAGTATCTGTTGACTTTGCTACTTCCGTTATCCCTGGTTGGCATACTACCATCTTCCCGCCATACTTCGTTGCGGGTGCGATCTTCTCTGGTTTCGCGATGGTAAATACGCTGCTGGTGATAACCCGTAAAATACTTCATCTTGAAGACTATATTACTATAGGTCACCTGGAGGCAATGAATAAGGTAATTGTACTTACAGGTTCTATAGTAGGTGTTGCATACCTTACTGAGCTCTTTATAGCATGGTATAGTGGTTCATACGGCGAGCAGCAGGAATTCAAGTGGCGTATTATGGGTCCATACTGGTGGAGCTATTGGGCAATGATGACCTGTAACGTGGTATCTCCTCAGCTTTTCTGGGTAAAGAGACTGCGCCGCAATATTCCATTCACCTTTATTATGTCTATCGTGGTGAACATAGGTATGTGGTTCGAGCGTTTTGTGATCATCGTAACTTCTCTGTACCGCGACTGGCTACCAAGTAGCTGGGCATACTATAGCCCTACATGGCCGGAAGTTGGTTTCTACCTGGGTACCTTCGGTTTGTTCTTTACTTGTTACTTCCTGTTTGCTAAGTATTTCCCGGTAATAGCAGTAGCGGAAATCAAGTTCGTACTGAAGACATCAGGAGAGAATTATAAACGGGACATGGCGAAACTGGAAGCTCAAAGTGAAGAGGATTTTGTGTACGAGGTACATACACATCATGAGCCGGATCACGCTCACGCTTAATTATTAATTATAAACATTGAATATAAAGTAAACAATGGCTATAAAGAAATTTGCAGTTGCTTGTTATGATGACGAAGAGGTATTGTTCCCTGCGCTGAAGAAAGTACGTCACAGCGGTTATAAGCTGCATGATATATACACTCCATTCGCAGTGCATGGCCTTGACGAAGCCATGGGCCTGAAAGGTACGGATCTGCACATTGCAGGTTTTATCTTCGGTCTTTGCGGTACCAGCACGGCCTTAGGTTTCATTTCATGGATCCTTACGTCCGATTGGCCGATCAACTTCGGCGGTAAGCCACACTTTGCGCTGCCTGCGTGGATACCTATTACATTCGAGCTTACTGTATTATTCTCTGCAGTTGGTATGGTGCTTACATGGTGCTACCTGAACCAGGTAATGCCGGGCGTTAAGAAGCACGTTTTCCACCCACGCCAGAGCGACGATTATTTTGTAATGGCAGTAGAGCTGAATGATCAGACAAGCGAACATGAAGTGGTTGATTTTCTTAAGACAACTGGCGCTAAAGAAACTTCTGTACAGATAGCTGAAGACTCATGGTGGTACGGCCGTTTCGATCAAGAAGAAGCATATCAAAAGTTATAAAAGTTGTTTGTTTTAAACTGATTTATTTTAATAATAATGAACAAGACCAAAAGCATAGTAGTAGCAAGCCTGATAATGATACTGGGTCTGGCAGCGTGCAATACCGGTAATAAACGCCGTGATCCGGGAAGGGTCTATGCACCGGATATGTACTACTCGCGGGCATACGATGCTTATACATACAATCCGAATTTTGCAGATAGTCAAACAAGCCGCCTGCCGGTTAACGGTACAATTGCCCGCGATCACCAGTTGCCTGATCACCTGGTGGAAGGCGATACCAATGCTTATAAAACTTTCACTACCACAATGCGCTTTAACGAAGATGAACTGGCTGAAGGTAAGCGCCTGTTCATGATCTACTGCGCTATATGCCATGGTCCTGAGCTGGATGGTAACGGTCCTTTGTACAAGAGCGGCAAATTTGCTGCAATGCCTGCAAACTTTAAAGATGCAAAATACCTGCACATGCCTGTAGGCCAGATGTATGCAGCTGTAAAGTTTGGTAAGAATATGATGGGTTCTTATGCAAGCCAGGTTGACATAAAGCAACGCTGGATGATACTGGCCTTCATTAAAAAGACTCAGTCTGAAAATGGTGGTGATGCATTTACATTAGGTACTACTACAAGTACTAATGCAACAGCTGCAAACACTGCTACTGATACAACTAAAGCTAAAGCTCCTGAAGCTGCAGCGCAGAATAACAAAGGATAAACTGTTTAATTATAAACTTACTTATATAAAAGTTTAAAAATGAATGACCGTTTTGAGATACCGGCAAGCCTGAAGAGAACCAGTATAGCACTGATATTGATAGGTATTATTACCCTGATAGCAGGTGGTATAACATTGCTTGGTAGTGCTGATCTTCATGACAAAACCCGCTTTTGGGTGATACTGTTGCAAAACAGTGTATACTTCCTGATGGTAATGGTAGCAAGCATATTCATACAGGCTGCTGCATCACTGGCCCAGGGTTCCTGGATTGTGGCTTATCGCCGCGTACCTGAAGCTATCGGTGCCAATGTATGGCTATTCAGCCTTATAGCTTGCGTGGTAATGTTCCTGATAGTATTTACATTTAATGTTAACGGTTACAACCCTATATATCCTTGGGTTACTCCGAACGGAGACAAAGTGCTGGAAGGTAAATCCAGCTTCCTTAACCCGAAAATGTTTGTTGGATTTACGCTGGGAACAGTTATACTCTGGTCTTACTTTGGCCGCAAATTCAGATCTCTTTCAATAGCTCAGGAAAATGCTCCTAAAAATAGCACTAAAATATACTGGCAGTTCTTCCGTCTTGCAGGCGTATTCCTGGTAATATATGCGCTTACTCAAATGAGTACTACTCCTTGGTTCTGGTCAATGAGTACACAGCCACACTGGTATTCTACTATGTTTAGCTGGTATACATTCGCTAGTGCATTTGTAAGTGGTATGTCGGTTATACTACTGTGGGTTGTATACCTGAAAAATCAGGGCAATCTTGAATTAGTAACAAAAGAACACATGCATGACCTTGGTAAGTTCATGTACGCATTCAGTATCTTCTGGACTTACTTGTGGTTCGACCAGTACATGCTGATATGGTACAGCAACCAGCCTGAAGAAACTATTTACTTCAAGTTGCGTCAGCAGGGTGCTTACAGTGTTCTGTTCTATGCAAATATTATTATCAACTTCGTAATGCCGATCTTGATATTGATGACCCGCCCAAGCAAGCGTAACTACTTCACCGTTACCTTCATGGCCATGATCATCATCTTCGGTCACTGGGTAGATTTCTATCAGGCGATCATCCCTGGCCCGCTGGGTTCTTACTGGCACCTGGGTTGGTATGAAATCGGAATATTTGCATTGTTTGTAGGTATAATGATATTCTCAGTAGCACGTACGCTGGCTAGTGCATCACTGGTACCGAAGAATAACGTACTGCTGAAAGAAACAGTAGTTCATATAAGCTAATAAATAGATAACTGGAAATAGAAAACAGAAGAGATAGAAGGTGATTGAAAGGATGTTTTAAATTACCGAAATAAACTTAAACACAAGTAAATACAAGCTGAACTGACCATGTCGGGATTTATAACAATAGCATTGATTGTTCTGGTATTTATCATTGTATACCAGATAGGTAAAGCAAGCGAATATGCAGGCATATTACGTGGCGAAGAAAAAGTAAAAGCACAGACCAACCGCATAATGGCGTGGTTGCTTGTCGCTTTCTTCGTACTTGGGATGTATGGTATCTGGAAGTGTAACGAACTTCTGGCAAGCCACCTGCTTCCTGAGTCTGCCTCAGTAGAAGGTATGGCCTACGATAAGATGTTCAATGTAACATTGATCGTTACGGGTATCGTATTCTTCGCTACACAGGCGTTACTGTTCTGGTTCGCTTTTCGCTATCAGGCAACCGGTAAACGTACTGCTTTCTACTTCCCGCACAATAACAAGCTTGAAATAGTATGGACAACCATACCGGCTATCACAATGGCTATCCTGGTGGCTATTGGTTTACGTAACTGGTTTAACATTACTTCTGAAGCGCCTGCTAATTCTGAAGTGGTGGAGGTTGTTGGTAAACAATTTAACTGGCTCATCCGTTACCCTGGTAAAGATGGCGTGTTAGGCAAAAGAGATTTCCGCAAAATAAATGATGCTAACAATATCCTGGGCCTTGACTGGAACGATAAGGATAATATGGACGATGTTATTTCTCAGAGTGGTGAATTGCACGTTATTGTAAACAGGCCGGTTAAGCTCATTATAGGTTCCCGCGACGTGATACATGACGTAGGTCTGCCTCACTTCCGTATGAAAATGGATGCTGTGCCTGGTATCACTACCACTATGTGGTTCACTCCGCGTATCACTACTGAAGAGATGAAGAAGATCACAGGTAATCCTAACTTTGTGTACGAAATATCATGCGATCAAATGTGTGGTAAAGGTCACTACTCAATGCGCGGTACTGTGATTGTGCAAACGCAGGCTGAATATGATGAATGGTTAGCTAAGCAGCAGTCATACTATGCTTCGGTAAACTCGTCAGCACCTGCTACGAATGATACTACAGGTCAGAAACCTGGTGCAACAAAAACAGATAGTGTAAAAGCAATAACGATGAAGTAATCGGCCACTGATAACGGCCACTAATTAGTGAAAAAATGAGTAACGAAATTATTATTGACGGACCTAATGTAGCACATAATGCAATCGCCGCTACAGAACATCACGGTCATGAACATCACGAACAGCATTTCATCTGGAAGTACATTTTCAGCCAGGACCATAAGATCATCGGTAAACAATTTCTTATTACCGGTATCATATGGGCTATCATTGGCGCATTGTTCTCGGTGTTCTTCCGTTTGCAGCTAGGTTTCCCTGACAGCACTTTCCCTGTTATGGAAAAATTCCTGGGCGCATGGGCTAAAGGTGGTAAACTAACACCTGAATTCTACTATGCATTGATCACTATGCACGGTACCATTCTTGTGTTCTTCGTGCTTACAGCCGGCTTAAGCGGTACCTTCGCTAACTTCCTTATTCCTCTGCAGTTAGGTGTACGTGATATGGCTTCGCCATTTATGAATATGCTTTCTTACTGGTTCTTCTTCGTTGCCAGCGTTATCATGTTCATATCATTATTCGTAGAAACAGGTCCTGCAGCAGGTGGCTGGACAACTTATCCTCCGCTTAGTGCTCTGCGAGAGGCATCACTCGGTTCGGGTACAGGTATGGACTTATGGCTTATAGCTATGGCCCTGTTCGTGGTATCTTCATTATTGGGTGGTCTTAACTATGTGAGTACTATATTGAATATGCGTACGAAAGGTATGACCATGACACGCATGCCACTTACTATCTGGGCGCTGTTCTTTACTGCAGTGCTTGGTATTCTTTCTTTCCCTGTATTGTTCTCAGGTTTTGTACTGCTGATATTCGACCGCAACTTCGGAACCAGCTTCTACCTGTCTGAAATATTCATTGGCGGTAAAGCGTTGCCGCACATCGGTGGTTCTCCTATTCTTTACCAGCACTTATTCTGGTTCTTGGGTCACCCTGAGGTGTACATTGTAATGCTTCCGGGTATGGGTATGGCTTCTGAAATACTGGCTAATAACAGCCGTAAGCCTATCTTCGGTTACTTCGCGATGGTTATATCGCTCATAGGTATCACAACACTGGCATTCCTTGTATGGGCGCACCACATGTTCGTTACCGGTATGAGTCCATTCCTTGGTTCTATATTCGTGTTGCTCACCCTTCTTATCGCGGTACCATCTGCGGTTAAGGTGTTCAACTGGATCACAACCATCTGGCGTGGCAATCTTCGTTTCACGGTGCCAATGCTGTTTGCACTTGGTTTCGTATCTCTGTTCATATCTGGTGGTCTTACAGGTATCTTCCTTGGTAACTCAGCTCTGGATATCCACCTGCATGATACATACTTCGTTATTGCACACTTCCACATAGTAATGGGTGTGTCAGCATTCTTCGGTATGTTCGCTGGTATCTATCATTGGTTCCCTAAGATGTTCGGCCGCTTCATGAATAATACGCTCGGTTATATCCACTTCTTCATCACATTTGCCGGTGCTTACCTTATCTTCTGGCCAATGCACTATGAAGGTATAGCTGGTATGCCTCGTCGCTACTATGATTATAGCGCATGGGAATCTTTCAAAAACTTCCAGGGTCTTAACTCGTTCATCAGTATAGTTGCAGTTATTGTGTTCTTTGCTCAATTGTTGTTCGTTTTCAACTTCTTCCTGAGCATCTTCAAAGGCCGCAAGCTTACTGTAATGAATCCATGGGGTTCTCCTACACTGGAATGGACTACACCAATCAGACCGGGACACGGCAACTGGCCTGGCGAAATTCCTGAAGTACATCGTTGGCCATATGACTATAAAGATGATGGCAATGGTAATGACTTCATCGCTCAGACAGTACCATTGAGGCCAGGTGAAGAATCACACTAAATAAAATAGCTTTAAATAATAGCCGTCATGTGTAAACATGGCGGTTTTTTGTTTCAATATAGGTATGTCCTATAGATGTATCTATAATTGCAGCCCCTTTTCTAGGCGTATATTCCGTAATTTTAGGTAACAAGGAAGGAATTGTTATGAACGGCTTTATATTCTCTAAATACGTACCCAACGAAAACCAGAATCCATTTGATAAGCTCTTTAACCTGTTTATGGAGCTGCTGCAATATACCAGCGGGGACGCTGCTGAAGCGCTCAACTGGCTTACCCAACTAGACAGGGAGCATGGCCTTACAGATGATGAATATGGAATAGGCGATTTTATAGAAGATCTGAAGCAAAAGGGCTACCTACAGGAAAACGAACAGAACGGC
Source organism: Flavipsychrobacter sp. (assembly GCA_051959855.1). Taxonomy (GTDB): domain Bacteria; phylum Bacteroidota; class Bacteroidia; order Chitinophagales; family Chitinophagaceae; genus SZAS-30. The sequence goes on from JBQCEX010000538.1 coordinate 8,318, forward strand.
GCTTATGAAATAACTGCTAAAACAGAGCAAACCATACGTAAACGTTCTTTAGACGAGATATTTGGTAAACTAAAGAAGACAAAGCAAGGTAACCATCGCGTGTACAGAAGTGGCCAGGGGGACGAAATAAATCCTGAAATAAGGCCATATCAGTTCGGTGACTCATTAGATGCTATAGACTATACTGGCAGCCTGAAAAATGCCTTTATTAACAACGGTATTGATCAGCTATCTATGCAGGAAGATGACCTGGAAATCCATGAAACGGATTTTAAAACTCAGACATCGACTGTGTTGATGATAGATATCTCGCACTCCATGATATTGTACGGAGAAGATAGAATAACACCTGCCAAAAAGGTGGCCATGGCATTGAGCGAATTAATTACTACCCGTTATCCTAAAGACACGCTTGATATTGTAGTGTTTGGTAATGATGCCTGGCAAATAGAAATGAAAGATCTGCCTTACTTGCAGGTTGGCCCATATCATACTAACACAGTGGCCGGCCTTGAATTGGCTATGGATATCCTGCGCAGGCGTAAGAACCCCAACAAGCAGATATTCATGATAACAGACGGTAAGCCCACTTGTCTGAAGGTGGGCAATAAATACTACAAGAACAGCTTTGGTATTGACAGTAAGATATTGAACCGCACTTTAAACCTTGCAGGCCAACTACGCAGACTTAAAATACCGGTTATCACCTTCATGATAGCACGAGATCCTTATCTGCAATCTTTCGTGCGCAACTTTACAGAGGTAAATAACGGCAAAGCCTTTTACTCATCCTTAGATGGTTTAGGGCAGTTTATTTTTGAAGATTATGAGCGCAATAAAAAGAAAAGGGTAAAATAACTAGCTTACCAGTGTACCTACCTGCTTGCCTATAACAACATTCAGCAAGTTGCCCGGTCTGTTCATATCAAATACTATGATCGGCAGGTTATTTTCTTCGCAAAGCGTGAAGGCAGTCATATCCATTACCTTCAGTCCTTTACTAATAACATCCTTAAATGTAAGTGTCTCATAGCGGGTAGCAGTGCTATCCTTTTCAGGATCTGCAGTGTAGATACCATCTACACGTGTGCCCTTCAGTATCACATCGGCGTCTATTTCTATGGCACGCAGGGAGCCTGCGGTATCTGTGGTAAAGTAAGGGTTGCCTGTGCCGGCGCCAAATATTACCACGCGACCTTTTTCCAGGTGGCGTATGGCACGGCGGCGTATATATGGCTCGGCTATCTGCTCCATCTTTATGGCGCTTTGCAGGCGTGTTTTTACACCTGCCTTCTCCAGGGCAGCCTGTAGTGCCATGCCGTTAATAACGGTTGCCAGCATGCCCATATAGTCGCCATGTGCACGTTCAATGCCTGTTTCAGCCTCATTCATACCACGATAGATATTGCCGCCACCTATTACCACCGCCACCTGCACACCTATATCTGTAATGGCTTTAATATCCATTGCATAAAGGTCCAGCATCTTAGGGTCTATACCATAATTACGGTCGCCCATCAGCGATTCGCCGGAGAGTTTCAGCAGTACACGGTTAAATTTAGGCAGCATGTCTATATGTAAGTTATTAAGGCTTTACAACTGCAAAGAAAGAAAAAAGTTTGCGCTTAAAGATGGGCCTAATGAAATTTATTGGCCCTTCTGATATATTAATGCATTCATAATCAGTGTTATCATTCAATCAAAGGGAAATTTTTCAGCTTTATCATGTTGCAGCATATTTTACCTAAGTTAAATAACGTATTATCCGTATGCACATATGTGAGTGATGTCTATCATTTTAATTCTTGATTTCTATCATTTTACAACAGGGCACTGTGTTTTAATCTTGCCAAATACCAAACAATAAGAGGTTATGAGAAAGCTATTACTTATTTTATTGTTTTTTGTACTTGCTATCCAGGCTAGCGCACAAGACTGCCCGAATGGAGATTTCGAGAATTGGACTGCTCATCCATATAGTATTCCGGATTCCAACTGGTATACGTCTAATCCAGAATCCATTTCACGCGCGGATAGCATTACGGTATGGCCAGTAACAGGACATAGCGGACATGCGATACATTTACAAACAGCGATCGTAGGTACTGATACATTGCAGGCATATGCTATCAACTCTTTAGGCGATCCAAAGAGCGGCAGCGGAGGAGCTCCATACACGCAACAGCCCACTTCTATTACAGGATATTACAGGTACAATCTAGTGGGTAATGATTCTGCCCTGATGATCATTGAATTTAAGAAAGCAGGCACAGTAATATCTGTAACTGAGATTCCATTTAGAAATGTATCAGGTAGTATATCAACGTTCACTGCATTTAGTTTTCCATTAAATGCAATACCAACAGCTCCTGATTCTGTAATAATTGGTATCGCTTCAAGTAACTTGGAAGGTAGCGGCATACAGTCAGGCAGCTGGCTGGAAATAGATGAACTGGCATTTGCCGGCACAGGTATTACAGAAGCCATAGCAGGTGGTAGTTTTGATAATTGGACTACTCAATCGATCGATATGCCAGA
>JBQCEX010000539.1:0-5037 GCA_051959855.1 Flavipsychrobacter sp.
ATTTGAAAGTCATCATTATACCTTGATTAATTGATTGAAAAAACCAGCATATTTATAACTAGTAGTTAAACAAACTACATTATAATTATATTATTAGTTAATAATTGCTATAAAAACAAAAATCCGTTTATTATCTTTGTCACATGCATGTGATAAAGGTCTCGCCTGCCGTTGACAAATTATATACATATGGCGATTTTAGTGATACTGCTGTTTTAGAAACACAATACGATTATCAATTGGCTCATCGCCATCCTAAGCACAAATCTTATTTTATCGTATATTCTTCATCTACAGGTAAGTTTGCCAGCAAGGCATTGGTCATTTTCAATGCCCATGTCACCATCCAGTTCGATACGCACCCCCATATACCTACCGAACATGACCTGTTGCAACTGGTAGACGTTGCGGTCCTCTCGCTCAACGAATTGCTGCAGTCAAAGCTCCCCCACCTCACCGTTGGCCCAATCAATACTACTGATACCATAAAATCGCTCACTGGCTGCATCGCTACCGCCTACCCCAACTGAGCCTAAGTCCGGCTCTTAATGTGGATATGTTTTCTTGGAAACCGCTTGCCTTTAATACTATCTTGCATAGAAGCTAATCATAGTATTAGCTCAAGTTCTTTGAAATACTGTAAACCCTTTCTACTCGCTCGCGTCATTGCGAGCGATAGCGAAGCAACTTTTTCATTGAGACCTATATTAATTAAATAGATTCCGAAATAATCTCACATAATGAGTACGTGCTCAGCAGCCAATATTTAATTACATTAGCTAATTTAAAATGCGACATTTTGGGAGATTTTGGGTAGTTTTTGCCCACCAATGTTACTTTTTATAAAACTATAATAACACAGTAACAGCAAGCCTTTCAGGGAATTTCCCAATAGAAAATGTCCCAAAAGAATATTTTCTACCAAATGTCACATTCAGCGATATCTGCGCTATAGAAAACTAAGTATCTGCGAATATCTGCGGGAACGACAATTTTTAATTTTGGCTTTTAAATTTTGAATTGGCATTATACCCTTTATACCCAATTATACCTTGCACCAATTCGCTGAAACACATGCTGGCAAAAGCATACAGCCAAAAATCGTAGAAATGTCAATTTTGAATTTTGACTTTTTAAATTTTGAATTTATTAATGCTTTACCTGCTTACTGATGGACATTACCAGGTTCACAATAGCCAGTGCCAGTAAAGCCAGCGATACTACCAGTGCTATTCTCTTCAGTACTAATTGCGATTTTTTGTTTTCCATGAGTTGGGCGAGATCGGGATATGATGCAAATTAATAATTCCTGCCATAAAAAGAACAGCCCGCCTTTCGGCGAGCTGTCGGTAATCAGAGCCCTCACTTAGTCAGCCCTACTTAGTTAGCAGTCTTGTATACCATATTTTCCAGTGCTATAGTATATACGCCATTGCTGTGAGATATATGGAATGTGGTAGGATAATAAGCAGAGGTAGCTACCTTGCTTGGCTGCGGTATAGCCCTGCTATAGTCCGTTATGCTTTTCAGATAGCTGTAGGCCACCATCGGTTCTTCAAAGGTCACATTACCATTATAGCTGCCATATATAAAAGTCTGTGTAAATGGCTGGCCATGCAGCTCCGGCGAGCTTACGTCTATCCAGTGTGCACCCATTTGGGCTTCTCCTCCTCCCGGGTTTATGTAGCCGCTTGGCAAATAGCCGGTTGCCGGGTAGTTTTTAAATGCATTGCTGTCTGCTGCATAGTCAGGTATTTGCTTGCGTTCAGCAGAGCTTATATAATAAAAGTGAAAGTCGAAATGCGGTACTGTGTAGATCCCTGCAGGTGGGTGCCCATGCGGGTTCCAGTCTATCACAAAATGCTTGAAGATCGTCTTGGCCGCTTGCGATGGCAGCGACAATTCAAATTCGCTTCCCATAGTATTAGTGTCCAGTCCCTGCAGTGCATCTTCATTTAGGGTAATGCCCACAGCTACCGGGTTGCCCTTGTCATCGGTCTTGGTCCAGCCATATGCTTTGCCATTGCCCATTTTCACTTCAGTGCCGTTAAAGGTGCCAGACGCATTGTTATCACTTTTCTTGCATGATGCCAGGCTCACTATACCGGCTACCATTATCAGATATATCTTTCTCATTTGTTGGTTTTGATTGTTTGATTATGATTTTTGTGTTAGTTATTACTTTTAATGTTTAGCTATGATGCATTGGGGCACGCGATTCTCTACCGGTTTTATCGACTTCAGGTAGGCAAATATGGCTTCTACATCTTCATCTTTAACCTGTGTGTAGTTTTGCCATGGCATAGGCGGCAGCAACGAACGTGCAGCATCTATACCCTTCGATTTGCCCTCCCTGAAAGCCTTCTTAAAATTCTCTATGGACCAATTACCTATACCTGTTCCATCCGGTGTCAGGTTGGCTGCGAATGATACACCCCATGGCCCCGCGAACGCTGTGCTCTGGCCGCTGAAGAATACCCACTTGCCGCTCTTTGCAACAGTAGTATCAAATGCGGGCAAAGGTTGCCTGGCATCGTAGCCTGATAGCATACGGTCCATATCAGGCACCGGGCCTTTATCCGTCATCTTTCTGGGTGTATGACAATCGTTGCAGGCCATTATGGTTACCAGGTACGCGCCCCTTTTCACTCTGGCGGCGCTGTCTGTAGCGGGTGTCACGCTTTCGGTGACTGCATTATTAACTGCGGTGTTAGTGTTTTCCTTTTGTGCCTCATCACTGCATGCGGCAAAGCACAATAGTGTAGCTGAGACAATAGCATAGATTACCTGTTTCATTTTCTGAATTAGATTTTTTTGATTTTAATAATGAATGTTTAATTCATAAGCAATTACTCCGGCGCCTGAGGGCATGCCTATGTTTGTACTAACTGAAGCACTGCATTTTTACCGCTCACCATGCATATGCTACCGGTAGTAAAGGGTTGGAAATTTTCAAAATGTTCACATGACCATTATTTTCAGCAAAAATAGAATTGGGCTTAACAACGCTACTCAGCCAAACGGTGGATTTTGAATAATAATGCTACTTGAATTTATGAGCTGATTACACCCGGCGCCTGGGCATTTTAGCTCATTGGGGTTTTATACTACTTGAAGAATATCATATGGTTTGCCACTCATCTCAAACATATGAGCTTCAGTAGATATAAAATTTTTAGGCAGCGATCCTGCAAACTGTTTGAAGTCGCGGATGAAATGGGCCTGGTCTGCATAACCGCATTCATAGGTTACATCTGCCCAGCTGAAGTTATCATCCACTTGCATTGCATATTCATATGCTTTGCGAAAACGCAGGATCCGCATATATGTTTTAGGGCTCACGCCATATTGTTCTTTAAAGCTTCTCTGCAGTTGTCTGGTACTCACGTACAGTTGCTCGCTCAGCTCCTCTATAGACAAGTTGCCGGTATTATGTCGCATCAGCCGGGTAGCCTCCTCCAGGTAGCTGCGCTGTTCTGTGGTTGTCTTCAGTTGTTTCAGCAGAAAGGCCTCCGTAACCGCTATACGCTCCCCTATGCTCTTGGCTTCATATATCTTGTCGGTAAAGCAGCTCATATCTCTGCCGAAGAAGGTATCCAGGCAGGTAAAATTGCTGAATAAAGCGGCCACCGGTACATTAAACAGCTTCAGCAGGGCTTCCGGCTTCAGCCTGATACCAAAGCTCCTGGATGGTCCGAACGACTTCCATGCTACAGAATCTTTATATATACCGTGCACGAAAGCATGCGGCAGTTTTTCCCATTTGCCATCTATTAATAGTGAGCAGTGGTATTCATTAGCCTGTATGATAATATCTATGGTACCAAGGGGCACACAACGCTGCAATGCTGATATTTCATTAGCATCGCCAAAGAAGGCTCTGTCCCAGTAGCAATCTATGTATGGCTGCAATAAAGCCGATGGGCTGTATTCCTGAAACCTATTCTCCATACTCTTTATGAATTTGCAAAATTACAATTTAAAATTGTTTTCTAGATGATTATGATGCAAAAGTATATCGGCCATACAACCCCAAATAGAAAAAAAACGACATTTTATATTTCTTGAGGTTTAACGGTTTTAACTACTTCCGTTGCCAGTAGTGCTTATAGATGCATTGCATCCATTAAATGCTTTGTTAAACATTACTTAAGTTACCTGTTATATATACAATTATAGCACAAGGCTATTACTTTTGGCTACCAATAGCTATCTTCCACAACTATGGCATTCTGGCGTAAAAAAGAAAACAAAAAGAAAAAATCCTGGTGGCGCGAATGGCTCGATGCCGCAATTTTCGCTATCGTAGCTGCAACGCTTATCCGCACATTTCTTTTCGAGGCATATACTATACCCTCCGGCTCTATGGAAGGTACTATGCTTATAAACGATTATCTTTTTGTCAGCAAGCTGGCATATGGTCCACGCATACCTATGACTCCGCTTGCCGTGCCTTTAGTGCATAATACCATGCCCATCTTTGGCGGTAGGTCTTATACTACAGCAGTACAATGGAAATACCATCGCTTACCGGGCTTCGGACATGTGCAGCGCAATGATGTAGTGGTCTTCAACGGTCCTGATGGGGACACCGCTATAGCCGACCATGGGGAAGTTGACTATTATCAAATGTGCCGCTTATACGGCAGAGATGCTATACTGAGCCAGTTTAAGATAGTAACCCACCCTACCGATAAGAAAGATAACCTCATTAAACGTTGTATCGGCATCCCGGGCGATGTGGTTGAGGTGCGCAACGGTCGCGTATATGTGAATGGTCAGCCAAACACACTCTTCCCTCATGCCAAACTCAACTATCTGGTGCACACCAACGGTATGGCTCCATCTTTGGATGAAAACCTGGAATTTGTGAAGCAACTAAATGCAAATACCTATATCTACAACCTGGAGAACGACCAGATAGATGGCGTGAAGAAAGCAATGAATGTTACAGGTGTAGAACCCGATATTGAAATACCAGCCGGCGTAGCACCTGCACAACCCGGAGAATGGGTGTTCCCCCTTGATACTGCCAAC
>JBQCEX010000540.1:0-3949 GCA_051959855.1 Flavipsychrobacter sp.
GGATTGGACAGTGGATAAAGCTTACAGAGATGCAGATGTTTATTTTATGGGTTTCCAGTCTAATGTTTTTAAGTTTTATAAGCATAGCAATTTATTTGCTTTGACGTCTGATTATGAAGGATTTCCGAATGTGATGGCTGAGGCATTAATATGCCATGTACCTGTGGTTGCTACTGATTGTCACACAGGACCGAGGGAAATATTGAATGTTCAAGATCTCGTACCCTATACGCCCACCGAAATAGTGAGGCGAACTGGAGTAGGTTCTTTATTGCCTATGCTGGATGTGGTGGATGAGCACAAGCTGATCATTTGGGCAGATGAAATTGAATATTGGTTGAAAGCTCAGAAGCCCTCTGCGCAGGCATTTAATGAAATAACAAATCGTTTTACCAGGGCGGCCATGCTGCAGCAATGGAAAGAAGTAATAGATAATTAACACCTGTAACTAAGCACATGAAAATAATAATAGTAGATAGTTCGATAGCATTTACCGGCGCATTTAAATGCGCTGTTAGTGAGGCAGAACTGCTATCCCCCCAACACACATTTGTTTTTGTCCTACCAGCCAGAAGCGTATTGAAACCCTACCTGGAAGAAAAAGGTTTTAAGGTATACATGCTACCCATGGTTGAAATAGGTAAGTCATCTTCTGTCTTACTGAAATATTTCCCCGCTTTATTTAAAAATGCCAGGGCCTTGAATAAAATTGTAAAAGCAGAGGAGGCTGATGTTGTGCAGATCAATGACTTTTACAATATGCTGGGCGTAATGATGCGTCGATTGGGTTTTAGAGGCAAGCTAATCACTTACGTGCGGTTTCTTCCTTCATCAAGGCCTAAGCCGCTCATGAAAATATGGTCTTATATGGCGCAGAAATATTCTGATAATGTAGTGACCGTATCAGATGTTGCCTTGCGTGAATTGCCACCGCATCCTAAGAATATACGCATATTTGACCCTGTAAAGCTTGAAGAACAATTGCCTGCAAAAGAGTATGGCGATAATGGAGAAACAATAGATATCCTGTATCAGGGTAATTATATAAGAGGTAAAGGGCAAGATGCCGGCCTAGAAGCATTTGCATTAGCATACAAACAAAACCCCAGGCTGCGTATAAAATTTGCCGGTGGCGATATGGGGCTTGAAAAGAACAGGTTGTTTAAACAGCAGTTGGAAAATAGAGTTGCGGAACTGGGCTTACAGGACGTGGTGACCTTTACGGCATTTGCGAAGACCGTAGAGGAGGGTATGAAAGAGGCAGACATAGTCTTGAATTTCTCGGAGTCTGAATCCTTTTCAATGGTTTGCCTGGAAGCATCCTTTTATGGTACAGCATTAATTGCTACGAGGTGCGGTGGACCTGAAGAAATTATTATAGATGGAGAAACCGGCTTTCTGGTGCCATTGCATGACTATGCTGCTGCAGGTGAAGCCATTCTGAAGCTGTGTGACCCGGAGCTAAGAAAGCGCTTTGCATTAGCGGCTAAGAAGACGGTGCGTGAACGATTTCCTGTGGAGAATTTTATCAAAGAATTTGAAGAAGTTTTATCAAGTAAATAACAGTTAATATTTTAGAAACCATATCATGTCAAAAAAGGTACTTGTAACAGGCGGAGCAGGATATATAGGCTCTGTATTGACCAGGCAGCTGCTGGAAAAGGGATATAATGTAAGGGTATTAGATAGCCTGATGTTTGGTGGTGAACCCATCATTGATTTGCTGAACTATCCGCAGTTTGAATTTGTGAAAGGCGATGTGCGTAATGAAGCAGATGTAAGAAAGGCATTGGATGGGGTAGATTATGTAGCGCATCTTGCAGCCATAGTGGGTGACCCAGCATGTGCACAGCAGCCGGAACTTGCCAGATCAACGAATATAGAAGGAAGCAAGATGCTTTATACTATTGCTAATGAGCTTGGAATAACTAAGTTCGTATTCGCCTCTACCTGTAGCAATTATGGCAAAATGTCCGATCCTGATGCCTACGTAAATGAAGAGTCTGACCTGTCGCCTGTTTCATTGTATGCAGAAACGAAGGTGGCTGTAGAACAATTCTTACTTTCACAATCCAAGGATAACACATGTAAGCCAACGTGTCTGCGCTTTTCCACTGTGTATGGCTTGTCTTTAAGACCAAGATTTGATCTCACTGTGAATGAGTTTACAAAGGAGCTTGCGTTGGGAAGAGAGCTGGTGATTTTTGGCGAACAATTCTGGCGTCCCTATTGCCACGTGTATGACTTAGCGCGTTCTGTAATTACTGTGCTTGAAGCACCTGCAGATGTGGTGGCCTTTGATGTGTTTAACGTAGGGGATACCTCTGAAAACTATCAAAAGAAAATGATAGTAGATGAAGTAATGAAATTGATACCAGATGCACAGATCAAATATGTCTCTAAGAATGAAGATCCGCGCGACTATAGGGTGTCATTTGAAAAGATAAATAACAAGCTGGGCTTTAAAGTGACATTGAAGGTGCCAGATGGCATTGCGCAAATGAAGAAAGTGCTGGATGATGGTTTTATCCTGAATCCTGATGACAAGAAATACAAGAATACATAATTATACTAGTTTAGCTTTCCTGTTATTCTATACAGATTGAAAGAAAGGAAGAAAAGCATAATGATAGTTTCGTTTCAGTCCCTCACTGCCAAAAGCGGTGCGGGAATGGCGCGTTTAGGGTATTTGCTGTCGCAGGAGCTGGATAAGCATGGCTTGTTGAATAAGTTTGTTGTTCACTCAAAAGGTAAATACAATACAGCTTTTCGTTCAGAGCCGGTTTCCTTTTTTTCGAGATACTATTTATTCGCGCTTAACAAGCTGAACAAATACCTGAAGATTAAGCAACATAAGCTGCGATTTATACAGGAGTTATTGTTTGATTGGTTTTGTGTGTTTCGTTTAAATGCTACGGTAACTCATCTGATCGCTACACAACCACACCTCAAACGGACTTTTCGTAAGGCAAAAAAAATGGGCATTGAGACCATTTATATTCCCGGTACGCAAGAGGATAATTATATGTACGAGATTGTATTGGAAGAGAAGCGAAAAATGGGTGTGAAAAATGAAGATGCATATACATACCCCAAAAGAATAAAGCATTATAATCAGTCAATACAATATGTAGATGAAGTGATAGGTGCTACGCCTAATATTTACAAGTCATTTCTACATTCAAACTATCGGGGGAAGGTAGTTAATATAACAGGCTATCTGATGCCGGAATTCATGCCTGTTGTTATTGACAGAAAGCCCGGTAAGGTATTTAAGGTAGCCTATGTAGCACATACCGTGATGCTTAAAGGGTTGCAATATCTGTTGGAGGCATGGAGTGATATAATGAAAGAACATCCGGAGGATGACATGATGTTATACATAGGTGGTGGTATCGACACTGCTGTTAGGACATACATTCATAAACATTTTGAACAAGTAAGGAACGTACAGTACACAGGCCATATAGCAGATGTTATTTCTTTTTTAAAAGACAAAGACCTTGTGGTAGTGCCAAGCCTGGTAGATGCTTATCCCTTTACTGCATTTGAAGCAGCACATTATGCTGTACCTGTAGTTATTACAGAGAATTGCGGTGCCGGAGATTTACTAAAGGGTAATAATGAAGGCTGCTGGATAATTCCTATACGAGACTTCAGGGCAATCGAAGAATGCATTCTGTGGGCGCAACAAAATCCTGCAGAAGCAGCTCAAAAGGGATTGTGTGCAAAAGCAAATCTCGATAGCTACCATACTGAGAATTTTATTCGTGAGCTATCTGATTACCTCATAAGTATCTAATATTTCAACTCTTCTCTAAAAGGGAATATGCCCTCCGCAGAGGGCATATTCAAGGAATTCAGACCGATAAATTACTTATCGTTTGCGTCTGTAATGTCCTTCTTTCCGGCAGCCATTTTTTTGATGCCATATCCAACACCTGCAATT
>JBQCEX010000541.1:0-18284 GCA_051959855.1 Flavipsychrobacter sp.
TATAAACAACGCAGACATCAAGATACTGATGGACATGCGCAAGTTTATCAACAAGTTCGACAAGCTGCAGGATACCCTTGGCTTATCGGAAAAAGGCAAGACCGTCCTTTTGTCGGTCAATAAAGACGAGCGAGAAATCTACATTGATATTGGCGGACAGGTACAGCGGGTGTACCGCAATGAATTATGCCCGGAGGAATATTACGCCTTCACCACGGAAGGAAGGGAGCGGGTCAGAGTAATGGAATATGCGCAGAAACATGGGAGCATGGAGGCGGGCATTACAGAACTGATCAAAGATTTACAAAAAAACAAATAAGGAGGGAAAGATGAAGTGGAAAAGAATTAGTGTGATTACGGCAATCTTGTTTATCAGTTATTGCCGCCCGGCAGACGCACAAATACCGATTGTCGGCCTGATTACGAGTGCAGTGAAAAAAGTTATTGTGGCTATTGATCTTAAAGTGCAGCAAATGCAAAACCGGACGCTTGCATTGCAGAATGCAGAAAAAGAGCTAGAGAATAAAATGGCGCTCGGTAACCTAAACGATATATCCGGCTGGTTGGACAAAGAAAAGCAGTTGTACGCGGGTTACTACCAGGAATTGCAACAGGTCAAGGCGGTTATCGCGACTTATGAAATGGTCAAGAACGTCGTTAAACAGCAGGAGGAATTAGTAAGCGCGTATCATCAGGCCTATGCCTTATTTAGCCAGGATAAGAACTTTTCACCTGATGAACTCAACAGTATGCGCGGGGTGTACATTGGCATCCTTGATGCGAGTGTACAGAACCTGAATGAAGTGTTGCTTGCCGTCACCAACCTGTCAACAAGTATGAGTGACGGGGAACGTCTCTCATTAGTACATAAGGCAGCCATCGGCATGCAACATAACATGGATGACTTGCGGCAATATAATAGTAGCAATGTTCAGCTCAGTTTGCGGCGGGCGCAGGACCAGCAAAGCAGGGCGACAGTTAAAAAATTATACGGTCTCTAAGAAAAGTGTATATGAAAAAGTTTATAACGATCATAGTGCTGTTAGCGGCGACTTGGTGCAATGGACAGGGAATCGGCAGTTTTTTTTCCCAACAGTCAACTAAGAAAAAAGACATGGCTATGCAAATCGCATTAATGGAAACCTACCTATCTGGTCTGAAGCATGGCTACAAGCAAACAGAGAATGGGCTGGCGACGATTCATAACCTAAAAAGCGGAAGCTTCAATCTGAATAATGATTATTTCAATTCATTATCGGCGGTAAGTCCTGCAGTAAGGGAAAATCCAAAGGTAGCGGATATACAGAAAATGGCAGCTGACATTAAATCAGGTTTCAACAAGTTAATCCAATGGGAGCGTAAACAGGAAACCGTGACAACAGAAGACATCAGATACCTAAATAGAGTCGCGGCACATTTAACCGACGAATGCAATAAAGACCTCGCTATGCTCTCGGATGTAATTACGCCCGGCAAATTACAGCTAAATGATGCCGACCGTATAAAAGAGATTAACGCGATTTACGCAGATATGAAGGACAAATATGCGTTCTGCCTTGCTTTCATAGACAGAATGCGCAATGTCACCCTTAGAAGGCAGGCAGAACAAAGGCAACAAAAACTACTCAAACAATTATATAATCTTCATTGATATGAAAAAGATATTGTTGACAACACTGGTGTTAATAGGCGGATTGCTATTCACACCTGCGGTAAAAGCGCAATCCATTGCTGACCTTATCGAAGAACTAAGCCTTGACTATCAGAAGCTGGCCGGTATGAAAAGCATATTAAAGCAAATGGAGCAGGGCTACCGGATCGTGAGCACGGGTTACAACAATGTTAAGGGCATCGCGCAGGGTAATTTTAATGTGCACGAAGTTTTTCTTGATGGTCTATTAATGGTCAGCCCGACCGTGCGAACATATCCGAGGATAAAGGATATTATTAATGACCAGGCAGCCTTAGTGACATCCTATAAGTCTTCATATGAAGTTTTCAGGCGAGATAAGAATTTCAGTGCCCGGGAGCTTAGCTACATGAGCGATGTCTATAACAACCTGATCGAAAACAGTCTTCAGAACCTGGACGAGCTGACAATGATCATGGCTGACAACAAACTCAGGATGAGCGATGCGGAACGCCTCGCTGCGATAGACAGGGTTTACGCGAGCGGCCATGAGCAGCTGACCTTTATCCAGCATTACAACAATGCCACCAGGGACCTTGCTGTCCGAAAAGCAGCAGCGGCCAATGACCAGCAAACGCTTCAGGAACTATATGGTATAAAATAAAGCCCATACATATGAAAAGTATAAAAATCAAGGCTGTTTTGATAGCAGTCTCAGCTACGCTTTTGCCTGTTTTTTCATACGCACAGGGCGTAGCATCAGATATCCATAGCCTGCAAGGGGTGCTCGACAATTTGTATAATCAGATGATACCGCTTTGCAGCCGTATGATCGACGTTGGCAGGGGCATTGCAGGCTTTGCAGCACTCTGGTACATCGCCGGACGCGTCTGGCGGCATATTGCTGCTGCCGAGGCTATAGACTTTTACCCCTTACTGCGGCCCTTTGCCATAGGCATATGTATCCTGCTATTTCCGGCGGTACTCAATGTATTAAACGGAGTACTGCAGCCTACCGTTACGGCAACACAGGCGATGGTGGGAGATGCAAACAAGGCCATCTATAATATGCTCGATGCCGATATGCAAAAGAAGGCCGAGCAGGCCGAGTCCCCGGTGGATATTAACAGCGACCCTGCAAAATGGTATCAATATACCCACCCGGACAATCCCACGGGGCCGGCAGCATATGCTCCAAACCCAGCCGCCGAATCTTCCGGCTGGGGCTTTAAGGACATGGTGAAGAAGTGGATGGCTGAGTTCCTCAACGTATGCTTTGAAGCGGCGGCGCTTTGTATTGACACCATTCGGACCTTTAAACTGATCGTCTTAGCGATCCTTGGGCCGCTGTGCTTTGGGCTAAGCGTTTTCGATGGCTTCCAGCACACCCTGAAGCAATGGTTTGCAAGGTATGTCAATGTGTTCATGTGGCTGCCTGTGGCCAATATTTTCGGTGCCATTATCAGTAAGATCCAGGAAAACATGATCCAGCTGGAGCAATCGGGTGGAGCAGCAGACCCTTTTTTTAAAAGCACGAATACAGCCTACCTCATCTTTATGCTCATCGGCATAGTCGGCTATTTTACGGTCCCTTCTATCGCCAATTATATCATCAATGTAGGCGGCCATGCATTACTGAACAAGACGAGCACTTTGGCATCCAGCGCAATTGCTTTCAGCACCGGCAGGGTAACACAGGGTCTTTCCGACCTCCAAAAAATCGCTTCAAATAATAGTGAACAAAGCGGCAGCAGTACAGCTGGTAATTCCAGCTCTGGTGCTGCCGGTAACCAGCATATGCAGGAAAAGCTTTCAGGTAAAAGCTGAGATCAGTAAACCGTTAAACGAATTAGTAATGTTTAAAAAACTAAATAATATCGACACCGCTTTCAGGCATGTCAGGGCATTCTGTATCATTTACACGATAGCGCTCACACTGATCTGTGCCTTTATCACCTTCAGTTGTTTCCGGCAGCTTGAACAGCACGAGCAACGCTTGTACATACTCGCCAACGGAAAAGCCATCGAAGCTTTCGCCTCAGGTCGAAAAGACAATATCGCTGTTGAGGCCAGGGACCATATAGCAACCTTTCACAGGTTATTTTTCAGTCTCGATCCGGATGAAAAAATCATCAATGCCAATATTGGCAAAGCCCTTTACCTGGCAGATAACTCAGCGGAAAAGGTATATGACAACCTGAAGGAACAGGGCTACTACGCTAATGTCATCGCAGGCAACATCAGCCAGGAAATCAGTATCGACAGCATCCACTTTGATATCAGCCAGTACCCGTATCGTTTCCGCTGCTACGCCAAAGAGAAGTTGATCAGGACTACCTCTATTGTGACCCGGAACCTGCTTACGGAGGGGTATATGCGCAATACTGAACGCAGCGACAATAATCCCCACGGTTTCCTGATAGAACGATGGTCCATACTTGAAAACAATGACCTGAGCACTCAAAATCGTCAATATGAGAACAATTAAAACAGTAGCATTTAAGAAAGAGCCGAAACTGGAATTTTACCAATTGCTGAATCTGCCTGCGCATAAATGCGCTGCATTTTTGAACAGATCATTTGCTGATTGGAAAGTGGCAAAACTAAAAATGCTGCTGATAGTGTTTTGTCTTTTTACCGGCGCTTATTGCCTCTTCTTAATCATAGTTGGCATACTTCCATCGAAGGGGCCGCCACCGGCACCAATAGTTCAGCACATAAGTTTACCAGCTAAACAACTATTAAAACCGAATAAATAAATACAGTTATGAAACAGAGAACAACAGAACAACAAGGAAAAAAAAGGAAATTCCTGCTCGTATTGCCGCTCTTGATAGTGCCATTTTGCACTCTTTTCTTTTGGGCACTCGGCGGCGGCAGACCGGCAATTGCCCAGGCAGCGACCACTCATCTAGGGTTAAACCTGCAAATGCCTAAGGCGCAAATTAAGAATGATAGTGATGCAAATAAACTCAGCTTTTATAGTCAGGCAGAAAAGGATTCGCTGAAGCTGAAGCAGGCAATAAGAGACGACCCTTACTATAAAGATGAAAACGAAGCAGCTATTGATACGCAAAATCAGCTCAATGGCAAACTGTCCGGAACCGGATTAAACATGCAGGCCGCGGAAGGCGGTCGGGCTGGATCATTGCAGGCAAATGAGGCAGCGATCAATGCACGGCTTTCAGCAATTAAGCTGCAGATCAATGAAGCACCGAAACTAGCATCAAACCAGGTACCCGGTAGCGGCTCAATTTCAGGGCAGGAAAAGCTCGATATGTTGCAATCTCAAATGAGCAGGCAATCCCAGGATGACCCTGAAATGAAGCAGCTGAGTGGTATGCTGGATAAAGTATTGCAACTGGAGCACCCGGAAATGGTAAAACAGCAATTGAAGGAGAAGTCCGAACAATCGCGCGGAACCGTTTTTCCGGTTAATGCTGTGGAAATAAAAGGTGATAGAAGCTACCTCCAAAGCAGCTCAGATCCGACACCCGAGGGGAGTTTCAGCGGGCTGACTGACAACGGATTCTTTGAAGCGACCGATACATCTGTAACCAGGTCTGAGACCGGTATCGCTGCAATCGTCCACGGTGCCCAGACACTAACATCAGGTGCAACAATAAAGCTTCGCCTGCTCCAGGACGTATTCATCAACGGAACACTGATACCAAAGAACAATTTTGTCTTTGGCAATTGCTCCCTTGATGGCGACCGGCTTAATGTTGATATCAAAACAATACGGCTGGGCAATTCTGTATTCCCCGTGGCCCTGAAAGTGTTCGATATGGACGGGCTTGCAGGCTTGCATGTTCCAGGTGCTATTAGCAGGGACGCTGCAAAAGATGGGGCAGACCAGGCAATACAAAGCATGGATTTTTATTCGATGTCTCCATCCATTGGTGCACAGGCGGCAAGCGCCGGTGTGCAGGCAGCCAAAGGCTTATTCAGTAAAAAGGTAAAGCTGGTAAAAGTCACGATAAAATCCGGGTATCGTATCCTCCTGGCAAATGCAAATCAACTAAATCAATAACACAAAGAACAAACAATGAAAAATGTAGTAGTAGCCGCTCTGGTGATTTTAGCGCTATCGGCAAGCCAGGTAAAAGCACAGCAGCCGAAAAATATCGATGCCAGTGCAATCATTATCCCCTACCGGATAGAGATCAATAATCTAAAGACCACCATGATCCTCTTTCCTGCCACGATCAAAAGTATAGATCGTGGCAGCAGGAATATTCTTGCTGAAAAAGTCAGCGAAGCTGAAAATGCCCTTAAAGTAAAAGCAGACCGTCTTGGGCAGCCTGAAAGCAACCTTTCGGTCATCACAGCAGATGGTAAGCTGTATAGCTTCATCGTTGACTGTACGGATAAACTGAGCTGCCAGGCGATAGACCTGCGCGATCAGCAGGGCCATGAGCAGTCCGAAGTGACTTTTAGAAGCCGGCAACTGAACATTCCGTTTGTAAAAGCGAATTCCGATGTGGTACTGGCAAGAAAGCCTTTTATGAACGCCAGCGTTCATGCGCAGAAAATGAAACTCAGGTTGGAAAGTATCTACCTTGAAAATGGCATAATGTATTTCGGGATAAGTGTTGCAAACCATTCTCATATAGACTATCCAATAGAATTTTGCAGCTTTTTTACCAGGGACAGGAAAAAGGTAAAACGCATGGCATTGCAGGAACAGGAAGAGCACGCATTGTATTCAAACTGTGATTCCGTTCATACTGTTCCCGGCAAAACCGCCCG
This sequence comes from Flavipsychrobacter sp., assembly GCA_051959855.1. Taxonomy (GTDB): domain Bacteria; phylum Bacteroidota; class Bacteroidia; order Chitinophagales; family Chitinophagaceae; genus SZAS-30. Next base: position 6,383 of record JBQCEX010000541.1, read on the forward strand.
GCAGCTGGTTTTTGCATTTCCGCAATTTACGATATCTGACAGCAAGCTTTTGGTCATAGACCTATATGAAAAGAATGGAGATAGAAAGCTTTCGCTTGCGATTGACGGAAAGCAATTGCTCAAGGCGAGGACGCTTTAACAGGATAGGATCTGCACGAATTAATTAATCAATAAAAATCAAATATTATGAATCAGGACAATTTCAAATACCTGAAGGAACAGGTAAAATATGCTGGGTTCGGCGATGCCTTAGAAGCACAGCTAAAAGAGAACCTGGAGGCACAGCAGCCAATATTTCAATTGAAACATGAGCACGAGTTTGGCAAAGACAAAGTGGACGCATTGCTTAATTTCCGCAAGTCCAATTCTGCTGACAAATACTTCTTCAATAGCTATGAAGTGAAGGTTAAGCCGGACAAAGGCGAAGAAACAACATCACAAACCTTCTACATGGGAAAAGCTAATAATTACACACTAAAGGAAGCCTATAATTTGTTGTCTGGCAGAGCGGTGTACAAACAGTTTGAAAAATTAGACAAAGTAGGCGAAGCTGAAAATGTCCGTTATGTACCGAATGGCGAAAAATACAATGCCTGGGTGCAGCTTGACTTTAAAAACACAGATAAGAACGGCAATTATGAGCTCAAGCCTTACCATGATAACTACGGCTTCAACTTGAGTGAAGCCCTGGACAAGTTACCCATTAAGGGATTGGATAAAGATCAGGACAAGCAGGAACTCATGCGCTCACTTGAAAAAGGCAACCGCCAATTTGTTTCTTTCCAGGTGGATGGCAATGTAGAAAATCGCTACCTACAGGCTAACCCCCAGTATAAAATGGTTACTGTTTTCGATGCACAATTGAAAAGGATACGGCTCGATAACAAAGAAGGTAAGGGCCAGGATGAAAATAGCAATTCCAATAAGAACAGCCAAAAGGCCGGTGAATCTCAAAAGGTGGAGCCAGAAAAAAAAAGTAAAAGATCAAAGCAAAAACAATCTCTATAACGAATTAGCGTAAGGATATCCCTTCTTACGCTAATAATTAAAATTTAAACAGACATGAAAACATATATCATATTCCTATCCTTATTGGCGTTGCTATTTTGCGCCTGCAAAAATGAGCCTGTACAGCCAATAACCCGGTTCAACACACACAGCTTAAATGCTGTTACTCTTTCCCCTGCAAATCCTGCTAACCCTTATGACACTATTGGTGAGCGGCACAACCTTATACTTAACAAGGTTGTGCTTCAATTATGCGGCACCTGTAAGCCTGACCAGGCGGTCACAGCTAATGAGGTGTCAATAGCAAATAGTGAGCTGAAGTTGCCGGTGCCAAATCTTTTCTATTATGATACGGTTGTAGAAACGGTTTCTTCAGATCCTACACAGATTATTAGCACTTTGAATTGTTCAGCCGAAGCGAAGAAGATGCTAAGCAACCTCTTTGCAATATTAAAAAACACTGCAAATGCTCCTACGGATTTTTTGAATTTAAAAAGACAAATCATCAGCCTGGAAAATGCCACAAATGGAAATGTTGAACTAAATGAAGTCGATAAAGCAATTGTTTTGTCGGCGTGTTCGGTCGCGAGGTTTTCCTCTTTTTATTGGGGATTTTCTAATCCGCCTGTTAAATCCTATTCACTTAAAGGCATCACAAAATGGATTGCAGCTGCTACCAGTGATGTTGCCGGAGCAGTAGTTTTTAGGAGTGCTTCTTACGCAGCAGACTGCAGTTCTTATGCCTATTGGTTGATAGTGTATAGCATGCCGGGTTAATTTGTGATGGAGGGCCTAGACTTGCTATCAGTATTTCTTAATGCGGTTCAATCCGATCCTCGGATCGGATTGAACCATATTGGACTGTATACCGTCCTTCTTGACTACGGCTACGAGCAAGAAAAATACGACCCTGTTTTAATAAAGGCGCAGGAAGTGATGGCGCGGGCTAAAATCAGCGTGGCAACATACCACAGGGCAATTCATGACCTGGATGACTTTGGGTATTTGAAATATATACCATCATTTAATCACCGAAAAAAAAGTAAGGTTTACCTTAAGCCTTAAGTGCAAAGAAACATTTCTAACATTAGTAAATAGTGGATTATGGGAGTTGAAGTAGTGACAAAGGAAGATCTGCAAACATTCAGAATGCAATTATTGGACGATCTGAAACGAATGTTTCCAATTCAAACAAAAAAAGATGAACCACAGGAATGGATCAAAAGCAATGAGGCCAGGAAGATTTTAAAAGCATCACCAGGTACAATGCAAAATCTCAGGATAAGTGGTAAGCTAAATCCAATTAAGATTAGTGGCTCATGGCGATATAACCTGGCCGAGATAAACGCATTATTCAAAAGCGGTAAATAAGTGTGCGATGGACTTGAATGTGTTTGAGAAGCCGTTAAAAATTCTGATTAAGGACGAGCGAATAAGCGTTTGGCACCTCGCCATGATGTTTGGGATTATGCAGCTTGCAACAGATGATGTACTAAGCACCCCAATATACATTTCCAGAAAAAAGATAATGGAGTACTCCCATATTAATAATTTTATGACTTATCACAAGTGCCTTAAAGAATTACAACTATTCGGCTATATCACTTATGTCCCGTCTTACCACCCTGGACTAGGAAGCAAAATCATTTTCAATAATATTTAATCAAAATGAACCAGAATGACTCTGGTTCATTTTGATATTATTCGCCATGGTCAGGTTAGTCGTTGTCTAAGCAATGCCATGTCTTCGCTGATTTTCAGATCTACAATTTTAGCATAGTGCTGGGTTTGCTTAATGTTTTTATGACCTAACATCTTCGATACAGTTTCTAGAGGAACGCCATTACTCAATGTAACGGTTGTGGCGAATGTATGACGTGCTAAATGGAAAGTCAGTTTTTTTTCGATACCACATACATCTGCTATTTCTTTTAGATAGGCGTTCATTTTTTGATTGCTCAATACTGGAAGGGCAAAATTTTCATTTAAACACTTGGGATGTTGGTGGTATTTTTCTAGAATGGCAAGGGCTTTTGGTAACAGTGGTACTCTTTGCGGCGTTTCGGTTTTTTGTCGCCTGGTTATTATCCATAGTTCGTTGTCAACTCCTCTAACAATTTGATTGCGCTTTAAATTTCCAACATCGACATATGCTAATCCTGTGTAACAGCTAAAAATAAAGATGTCTTTTACGAGTTCTAATCTTTCTATACCAAATTTTTTGTTTTGAATAGCTTCCAATTCATTCGCATAAAGCGGTATAATTTCAACCTCTTTATAGGCCAATTTAAGTTCACGGAAGGGGTCTTCTTTCAACCATTTCTTTCTAATACATTCACCTAAAACGGTCTTTAAAGTACTTATATATTTAACCGTCGAATTATGGTTGCATTTTTTTACAATTTTAAGCCACGTAACAAAGTCCTTTGCAAACTCATAATTTAAATCTTTAAGGTCGATATCATCCAAGTGATATTTCCAAGCGATAAAGGCTTTTGTATGTGCAAGGGTGGTGCGATATTTCTGAAGTGTTTTATATGAATAGTCCTTATCAATTAGATCAGAAACTTGTTCGTTGTGCGTTTTGAAAATCCCAATTAATAGTCGCCGTTCTTCACCATTGCCAGTAAGGTAATTTTTAAGTAAATCAGCAGTTATCGTTTTATCCGCCTGTGTTAATTGACTTTTTGCACAGTAGACACTAGCCTTAAGTGTATCCAAATAGGCGCAAAGTTTCAAAACCTCTTCTGTTTTGCCTTTTGGCCTGCCTGCAGATTGATCCCATCGGGTTGAGTTCCAAGTTCTTTTAGTTGAAATCTCTTTTGAAATTCCATCTACGGTGATGCGTAAATAAATGTAACGATCATCACATTTTCGGTTTTTAGGCTGCTTCAAAAAGAAGAATAGCCCGAAGCTTTTTTCAATCATAACCAACTTTTAAATTGTTTTTAAAGTTGGAAATGTCAAATGCTTTAAACAAGATGTAAGTGTGACTTACATGTTGACAATCAGTAGTTTACGTCATTTTGGTCGCGTCTTTTATGAATTATTTAAGACGCCACGAATGACGCTAGTCAACTTTGGTTGTTTTTTAAAAATTTGGACATCTTTCAAAAACGACAAAGCCCACAAATCAATGATTTGCAGGCTTTGTTAGCTTCAATAATGCTTTTTCGTAGTCCTGACAAGAATCGAACTTGTATCTAAAGTTTAGGAAACTTCTATTCTATCCATTGAACTACAGGACCAGTAGTTTTTTTATGAGCTGCAAAAATAATATTCCGAAGCGTATGTACCAAGACTAATATTTCCAGCGTAGTGTATGCAGCATATGCTCCATATCAGCCTTCAGGAAATTGTTTACCGGCTTCAGTGAATCTGCATTAGGTGTCACATCAAAATACAATGCCGCACGTATCCAGTGCTTTACTGTATCAGTGGCAATGAATTGATAAGCTGATGCTGCATTGCCGCCTACATCGAAGGATATGCCATACACACCATTGCTCAGCTGAAAGGCAGAATCATGTATAAAGTCGGCACGTTTATCGTGAAAGAAGGAGAGTTTATGTGCATCCTCCAATAGTTTGCTCAGGTTTTGTTCGGGGGTTATTTGCTTGTAGCTCAGGTATATGCGTCCGCCCAGGCTGGGGAAATCAATGTAGAGCCAGTAGGGGTTCTCCGGCTTTTCGCCAAAGTAGCTGGTATCCCTGATGATCTTGGCATAGGTAGGGTAATCAAAGCTATAAGGGAAGCCCGGTTGGTCGAAGTGTTGATAGCTATGTTTAGGAAGATCGATCAGGTAATATCCGCGCGGCTTAGGAATATAGGTCTCCGGCCGGCAGGATATCATTAACATGCAAAACAATACTGGTACTAAATAGCGCGACATGGGGCCAAAACTATAATATTTAGTTGATTAGTAAAGGCCTGCAAACGTTAAAAACAAAAGTGATATACACTCTTTAAAGCTTATTAATATGAAGACCGGCTTTCTTTTGCTATTTTTGCAGCTCAAATTCCTAAAAATTCCCACAATGGCAGATCAGCAAACTCAGGAACAACAGCTAAATATAGAGTTAAGCGAGGAAATGGCGGATGGCGCCTATGCCAACCTTGCTATCATCACTCATTCATTTGCAGAATTTGTAATAGATTTTGTAAATGTGATGCCCAATGTGCCTAAAGCAAAGGTGAAATCACGCATTGTTATGACGCCGCAGCATGCCAAGCGCCTGATGCGCGCCCTGGTGGACAATGTAAAGCGTTTCGAAGCACAGCATGGCACTATAAAGGAAGAAGCAGTAAACATGCCATTCAACTTTGGCACCCCAACAGCCCAGGCATAAATTATAAAGAGATACATACATACGCATGAACGATAAGATCATCATACTCGATTTCGGTTCCCAGTACACGCAGCTTATAGCAAGAAGTATACGTGAGCTGAATGTCTATTGCGAAATTCAACCTTGCACAAAACCAATTCAGTACGATCCAAGTATAAGGGGAGTGGTACTATCTGGTAGCCCGTTCTCAGTAAATGATGACCAGGCTCCTAAACCCGACATTAAGTCTATAGGCGATCAGTTGCCTGTATTAGGTGTATGCTATGGTGCACAGTTGCTGGCACAGCAGAGTGGTGGTGAAGTAGGCCGCAGCACTCATAGGGAGTATGGACGTGCGCATCTGAAAGGTTTGTTACATGATCCGTTGCTGGCTACTATTAGCGATGGTTCGCAGGTTTGGATGAGTCATGCGGATACTATTAAGCATTTACCTAAGGATTTTACAGTAATTGCACAAACAGAAAGTATACCTGTAGCAGCTTATAAAGCAAATGATGGCTGGGCTAAAAATGTTGTTTACGGCATACAGTTTCATCCGGAAGTAACACATAGCACAGATGGCCGTCAGTTATTAAAGAATTTCGTGGTTGACATTTGTGGCTGCAAGCAGGATTGGACACCTGCTTCCTTTATACATGAAACGGTTGAGCGTATTAAGGCTGAGGTTGGTGATGGCAAAGTGGTAATGGCCCTCAGTGGAGGAGTGGATAGCACTGTAGCTGCTACACTTATTCATAAAGCAATAGGTGATAATCTTTATTGCATATTTGTTGATAATGGTTTGTTGAGAAAAGGAGAATTTGAACAGGTGCTGGAAGGCTATCGTCATCTTAAACTCAATACCAAGGGTATAGATGCAAAGCAATTATTCTATAAAGAATTGGCCGGAGTAAGCGATCCTGAACAAAAAAGAAAGATTATTGGTAAGCTCTTTATAGATGTGTTTTATGAAGAGTCTGTCAAACTAAAGGATGTAAAATTCCTGGGTCAGGGCACCATTTATCCGGATGTTATCGAGTCTATTTCTGTTAATGGCCCTTCGCAGACTATTAAATCGCACCACAACGTTGGCGGTCTCCCCGAAAAGATGCACCTGTCATTGGTTGAGCCGCTTCGCTTTCTCTTTAAAGATGAGGTAAGAAAGATAGGTCGTGAGTTGGGTATTGATGAATTGTTCCTTGGCCGTCATCCTTTCCCGGGTCCGGGTTTAGGTATCCGTGTTCTGGGCGCTGTGAGTGAGGAAAAGGTAAATCTGTTGCAGGAAGCGGATGCTATCTACACGCAGCATTTGCGCGATAGTGAACTATATCATAAAGTATGGCAGGCAGGCGCAATATTGCTGCCTGTGCAGAGTGTAGGGGTAATGGGCGATGAACGTACCTATGAATATACTGTTGCGCTGCGTGCCGTTACTTCTATTGATGGCATGACGGCCGACTGGGCGCATCTGCCGCATGAGTTCCTGGCCAAGGTTTCAAACGATATCATTAACCACGTAAAAGGTATTAACAGGGTAGTGTACGATATAAGCTCCAAACCACCTGCTACCATAGAATGGGAATAGTATAGCGCCTATGAAATGCAAACTGCTTGTCATTATTCTGCTTACAGCTTTCGCTTCAGCCTTTAGCAATAAGGCTGAAGCCCAATTCTGGAAAAAATGGTTTCATAAAGACAATCGTAAGTACCAGCCTAAGCATAAGATAAGCTCCCAGCCGGTGTTGCCCAAACCCAAGCCTTTCAAAAGAAAGCTGGAAGTGCAATATCCTGAAACGGTAAAGAAGAAAAGGTACCGGATAGACGTACTGGCACCGCTTTACCTGGATGAGCTGGTAAAAAATGACAAGCCCGTACATGGCGACAAAATACCTGAAAAAGCGCAGGGCGGAATAGAATTTTATGAAGGCGTAAAGCTGGCAATAGATACCTTGCAAAGTTTTAACTATAACGTGGATATCTATGTTCACGATATTACAGGACCTGCAAGCGACATAGCGGCGTTACTTAAAGATAAAACACTTGATTCGGCAGACCTGATAATTGGCGATGTCCAGTCTCAGCAAATTCCCGAATTAGCTCAACTTGCCAAAAGAAGGCAAATAAACTTTGTTTCAGCTTCTTCCCCCTCAGATGCAGGTATAAAAGACAATCCATATTTCATTATGCAGCAGCCCACACTTCAGGCCCACTGCGAAGCTGTAATGGATATGGTGGCCAGGAAATACAAGAAGAAATCAATTACGCTGCTTTATAGAAACACTGTTTCTATTGATAGAACCGCCAGCGGATATATATTAGAAGATAGCGCTGCGGTTCATTTCAATAAAGTATCCTGCAATGTTATGCCCTCCAGGCAGCAACTAAGTCATTTTTTCGACAGCAGCAAAACGAATGTAGTGGTAATGCCTATATTGGAAAATGCATATGCAGAAATGTTGTTAAAGCAGCTTTATGCATGGTTCCCCACCTATAGGTTTGAAGTGTATGGAATGCCTTCATGGCGCACCATGAGCGGGTTGAAAAAGGCTAATACTTTCCCGAATACCGTAGTGTACGTTACCGCTCCGTTCTATTTTGATATTTCGACGCCGGTAGCCCAGCAAGTGGAAATGGAATTCAAAAGTTCATTTGGCGGCAGACCGACTGAGTTGGTGTTTAGAAGTTACGAAACACTATATTGGTATGCCTATTTGCTCACAACCTATGGAACTATATTTAACAGGCATTTTAGCGACAACAGTGCCGCACTATTCACGAGGTTTGAAATAAAGCCCAAATGGGATGCTAATGGCAATTTACTGTATAACGAAAATCAACACTTATGTATGTACCGTTATCAGAACAGCTCATACATAGTCGAGCAGAATAACAGGTAGCTATATCTTCGTGTTGATAGCTATGTTATCTTTCGCGCTGTAAAGATTGATAGTTGGTGTACTAACATTTTGTAAGGCGTTCTTCTTTTCCTGCATTAAAGCCTTATTCTTTTCCAGTCTGCTCTTACGCATAAAATACATCACTGCAAATAGAATGAGCCCGAGCGAAACCATACAACCTAAAGCAACATTAGGTTCATAGTCCTGTACCAGCAATGCAACTGTTATGACAAGGATATTTGAAGTGATGAGTATAGTTACGCTCCTGGAATGAGTAAAGCCCATATCAAGAAGGTAGTGATGCAGGTGTGAGCGATCAGCATGAAATGGAGAAACACCCTTGATAATACGTTTCAGGAACACCCGGAATGAGTCAAATATAGGTACGAACAACAACGCTACAGCTACAATAGTAGAGCCTTTATGCGAATGAATAACTGCGACTAAAGGATTGTTTACCGTGTAGGCATGAATGAATAAAATGCTAAGAATAGAAATTGTAAATCCTATCAATAATGAGCCGGTATCGCCCATAAATATTTTGGCCGGCGAAATATTATATCTCAGGAAACCAAGCGTTGCGCCCATTAAACTAAACGCAATACAGGCAGCGCCAACATTGTCCAGCATGGCGAGGAATACCCCCAGAGAGAATGTAACCAACACACCAATAGAACCGGCCAACCCATCAATGCCATCAATAAGATTAAATGCATTAGTAATGAAGATAACTCCTACTATGGTAAAGGATACGCTGTACCAATAAGGCATCTGGTAAATACCCAAAATGCCATGCAGGGAATTAATACGAATATCTGCGAGGCATACTGTAATGATAGCTGCAATGAACTGAGCGAGGAATTTCTTTCCTGCACTCAACGAAACCAGGTCATCATTAATGCCCGTAAGAAATAATATAACTGACGAGGCTATTATAAAATTCCATTTTTCCGTTAAAGGTGGCGTAATGAATAGAGAGGTGACAATAATATAAGCGAAGAATATACCAATACCGCCAAGGTTGGGTGTTATGGTAAGATGAATCTTTCGGTTATTATCAGGTATATCAAATAGCTTCTTGCGCTTCGAAACATAAATGATACGTGGCACACTTATCATACTGGCTGACAATGCACATATAAATGCCAGAAGATATATGATATATGGCGGCAAGTTGATCATATAAGCGGCTAAGCTAGAAGTGACGATTTATTGGGTTATTGTAAAACAAATGTAAAGCATAGTTTTTAACAAAATTCTCTAATAACAATTCAATAAAATATTATTAATAAATTAATTCAAAATTAATTGTTTTTAATGTATATGTGAAGCTGTGTTGGAAAAAATGTACATATTGGGGTATTCCGATACCCATTGTTGGCGATATTCTTTAATAAATAAACGCCTGATAGAATTTAGCAGGTATTCAAAAGTGGCTAAAGTGGCGGGTTTCACATTTAATACGATAATTTTTAATTGCATTTAACAATTTAATGGTTGAGGTGGCATGAACTTCTAAAAATTAAAGGTGGATTAAATTGTTAGTGTTATGGACTTGAAAGATTTGAAGATTGGTAACTATGTGATGGTCGAGAATGAGGAAGTGAAAGTGGTTGCAATCGATGCGAAAGAAGAAAACGCTGTCATTGAAATATTGTTTGCTGACGGCGAGATAGAACGAGGTACTGAAAGTGACTTAAACACAAAGCCAATAAAACTGGCAGAGGTACCATTAAAAGACTATTGTGGATTTGATGACGATGGTTACTGTAAGTTACCACTAGACAAGTATGTTTTCTATTTCAAAATTCAGAATGGCCATATTATTCTTTGCGGAGAAGACAAAAAGCCATTGGTGCATTTTTGGGAAATCATTTACCTGCATCAATTACAGAATCTATACTTCTCTTTAAAAGGAGAACAAATGGTCGTAAACCTGAAGGCCCGGAAACCTAGCTAATATTTTTGAGCACTGCTAATATGCGCTCTGCAGCCTTGCCATCCCATAAATACGGGATATTTCCCTTGCGCCATTCATCATTATACAGCCGGGCAAATGCCGCCACAATAGCATTGTGGTTGGTTCCTATTACTTCGTTTGTACCCAGATGCGCGGTTTCCGGGTGCTCTGTATATGGTGCCAGGGTCATGCAAGGCACTTGCAGCGCAGTGGCCTCATCTGCAATAGAAGCAGAGTCTGTAATTACTGCCTTTGCATGTTTTACCAGGAAATGGAAATGATTGTAATCCAGTAACTCTGTGGTAAAAAGGTTTGGTGCCCTTATCCCGATAAGCTCAAGCGCCTTAGCGGCACGTGGATATACCGGAAAAATGACCGGGAAACCTTGTGATGATTGAATAATAGAGATAAGCAATGCCTTAAGGTCGGTTACCATGTCCACATTTGCAGGTTGATGCAGGCTAACAACAAAATATCGTTGGGATATTAATTGTAGCTTTTGCCACAACGCTGGCGGGCTGAAATAAGGCTTTTGTTTCAGCAAAGTATCAATAAGCGTATTGCCGGTAAAGAATATTTGCTCTTCAGCTACGCCCATTTGCCTGAGATGCTCATTTGCAGAATGAGCAGTTGTAAAGTAATAGTCTGCAATTGAATCAGTAACAATACGATTGATTTCTTCAGGAAGGTTTTTGTTGTTTACACGAATGCCTGCGCCAATATGCGCTACTTGCGTACCCGGCACTTTCTTGGCAGCCAGTGCGCATGCCATGGCTGATGTGGAATCGCCTGTTACTACTACAAGATTGGGCTTTGCGGCAAGTATCACTTTTTCGTAGCGGGCCATAATAATGGCGGTTTCTTCTGCCTCAGATCCATCAGCTATTTCCAAGTTTATATTCGGACGGGGAATGCCTAACTGCTCAAAAAACTGGTCGCCAACACTTTTATCGTAATGAGGGCCAATGTAAATAAATCGGAAACGGATATCGGTGCCCTTCTTCTGTTCGTTTTGAATAGCCTCAATAAGCGGGGCTATTTTAATAAAAGTGGAGCGTTCACCAGCAATGATATCAACAAGCATATTCCGTTATTCTATTGTCAATTGCGTGCGTTGCTGAGCAATTGGCACAAAGGTAGCTTAAACAAAATCAATTAATATAAAAATGATACCTGCCGTAAATATAGCGACTAATGAGATAATTGGAATTGATGTGTAAAAGCATAAATATTAAAACCGGGTTCAACCAATGCTTTGGACAGTTGCAGGGTCAACTGTTTACGGTCAATATCTTTCATGCGTTGAGCTTGTATCAGTTGCCAGCATTTTTCGGTAAGTAATTGTACGCGTTTTTCAGGAATGCTGTTGATGTCAGCAAAATATTGTTCTACAGCTTCTGCCAGCTTCTCTACACCTTTTTGTTCAGTAGCTATTGTTTTTATTACGGGTGTTTCCTTACCATTTTTAGCGCGCTCATGTACCAGTATGCGCAGATTGTTATACACTGCATCTGCAGCATCCCTGTCCGCCTTGTTTACTACAAATATGTCCGCGATTTCCATGATCCCTGCCTTCATCGTTTGTATCGTATCTCCCGACTCAGGAATTAATGTCACAATGGTACAATCGGCAAGCCCTGCAATTTCCACTTCGCTTTGCCCCACACCTACAGTTTCTACCAGTATTATATCAAAGGGTGCATTTTTCA